>JBIOJM010000082.1:0-31465 GCA_044450785.1 Isosphaerales bacterium | reverse complement strand
GCGGTCGCCGAAGCCGAGGTTTTGCAACTCCCAGAAGAGACTGGCCGCGACGTCGCCCCGGGCGCCGAAGTTGCCGAAGAATGAGCCCTGTCCACCGCCGAATCCGCCCCCCGCGTAGCTGACGGCCAGGCTCGGGACGAAAGGGCGAAGCTTCGCCTGCTTGAGCCGGAGCAGAGTTGCCTGGACCAGCTCTTGCGCCCCCGCCAGCTCGGGGCGCTGCCGCAGGCCCTGCACGACCAGGTCGTCGAGCGCGGCGGCATCGGGGATCAGGCGAACGATGGTCTCCGCCGGCTCGACCGGGGCGACGACGATTCGGGGGTTGAGTACCAGCAGGCCCACCAGGTTGGCCGAGGCGACCAGCAACTGACCGTGGTAAAGCTGGATGTCCTTGCGGCGGTGTTTCAGCTCGGTGAGCGCGCGGCGATGGTCAGCCTCCAGGCCCTGGCCGGTCCGGGCGTAGGAGCCGGTGATGTTCGCGAGGTTTTCGGCGTTGGCGGCAGCCTCGCGGGCGATGGCGAGCCGCCCACTGGCCTGCTGGAGATCGAAATACGTTTCAGCAACCTGGAGGATCGCATCATTGATCGCGGTCTGCACGCCGGCCCGGCCCGCGGCCACGAGTCGGCGCGCGGCCATCGGCCCATAGATCGCGTCGGAGAACCGGAAGACCGCGCTCGTCCCGTTGAGCGGCATAAAACCTGTCCCGGGCGACGCGGCGGGATAACCGGGTGCCGTGGTCGCGGCCAACCCGCCGATGAACAGCGAGCTTCGATTGACGTTCTGCACCTGCCCGGTCACCGTCTGCACCTGCCCGTCGGCCCGGTACCAGGTCGGCCCGATGAACAGACTGGGCAGCCAGAGGGCGTAGGCCTGGTCCAGGTCGGCCAGCGACTCGTTAACCCGCTGCCGCGCCAGGGCGATGTCAACGTCCCGGGCACCGGCCAGCCTGAGCGCATTGGCCAGGTCGATCGGCTCGATCGAGCGACCAGGGATCAGCGACGTATCCAGCAGGGTGCTGACCGAAGGTACCGCCGGAGTGGGGTCTTGCGCCTGATCCGGAATCGCGTGGGCCGTGGGCGGGGTTGTCGCATCGCTCAACTCTAGCAGCGTCGCCGCAGGCGCGGGCGTTCCCGCCGCGGCCGGGGGCCGCTGCCCCGGACCCACCACCAGCGCCAGGGCGGGCGAGGCGGGCTGTAGAGCCGGGTGGCCCGGCTGGAATCGCCTGGGAGGAGGGATCGACGCCGAACGACTCGCTTGCCCCGCGGGAGGAGTCTGCGCTGCCGCATCGCAGATGCAGACGACCATCGCCAGCGCCACCATCCATGCCCACGTTGCGGTGGCCACCAGCTCCGTCCTCAGCCTTTGCTGACCCATTATTGAGGACCCTCCTGGTCCTGACCGACGCATGGGCGCGGGCCGGCACTGGCCAACCATCTCTTTTTTTCGTCCAAAACGGATAGGCGGCTGCGACTAATTTGGATAAATCTTCGTTCACGTTACCTAAGAACGTTTCCGTTAAGATTTTGTGAAGATTGCGTGAAACTTGACTGAAGATGAATTCTTGCGACAATTGATCATTGATGAAGTTGGGGGAGGATCGTCGTGGTGCTGAAGGCTGCTCCAAAGGCTTGCACTCTCTCGCTTTAACTCTCTCTTTCGTCGTTTACTTGGGTCCATACAGCGCGAATAACCAAGCGTAAGCCAGGACATTTGAAGGGCTTCGGTGATCCATGCCTTGCGGGTCACATCATTGGGGAGAATGAAATTGACGAAGTCGAGATGGCGCCGCGGCGTCGGGATCGTGGTCGGGCTGGTGATGGCCGGCATCGCGTTCTGGGTGGGGTCTCACTGGCTGCAGCGTGGCAGGGTCGCGGCGCGGGAGACGTCCGCGCGGGGTGAGTCGGCTCCTGGCGTGCAGGTGATCCAGCCCAGGCGAGGAGGCGTGCGACGTGCGACGGTCCAGCCTGGGTCGGTGTTCGGGTTCGAGTCGGTCGACTTGTACGCGATGGTTTCCGGCTACTTGAAGACCCAGGCTGTCGACATCGGATCACGCATCGAGAAGGGACAGGTGCTGGCGGTGATCGACGCTCCGAGGGAGGCGAGGGCCGTCGACGAGGCCGCGTCGCTGGTGGACGAGTCGAAGGCTCAGACCCAGCAGGCCGAGGCACGAATCAAGACGATGGAGGGTGAGAGGGACGCCGCTGCCGCCGCAGTCAAGCAGGCCGAGTCCGATATCGATCGACTCGTCGCCGCGAAGGAGTATGCCGAGACGCAATACACACGCGTCAAGGGACTGGTCGAGGACCGTGCAGCCGACTCGCGGACTCTTGACGAGCAGCAGCGCCAGATCAAAATCGCCGTGGCCGCCGAACGGACCGCCCGGCTGGCCGTCTTGACGGCGCAGGCCCAGCTCGTCACGGCCAACGCCAAGATCGACCAGGCACGCGCGGACGCGGTCGAGGCCAGGGCGACCGTCGAGGTGGCCAAGGCGCGCCTGGCCACGGCCCGGGTCAACCTCGACTACACCCGGATCGTCGCGCCGTTCGACGGGGTCGTGACTCACCGGGCATTCCACCCGGGGGCCTTCGTCCGCTCGGCGACGGATGGGGGGCAATCGGCGCTGCTGACGGTCAAGCGAACCGACCGGATGCGCGTCGTGCTCCAGGTTCCGGAACGGGACGTGGTGGTCACGAATGTCGGCGATCCGGCCATCTTCACCGTCGACGCTCTGAATGGCCAGTCTTTCTCGGGCACCGTGGCTCGCATCGCCGAATCGGAAGATCCCACCACACGGACCATGCGGGTCGAGATCGATTTGCTCAATCCGAAGAGGTTGCTCCGAGAGGGAATGTACGGCACGGCGACCGTGACACTCGAGCCTGCCTCGCGGAACCTGACCTTACCCCCGGTTTGCGTGACGGAGCACTCCGGCCGGACGCACGGGGTCGTTTACGTCGTTCGCGAGGGCCTGGCGCGGCGGACCCAGGTCGAGCTGGGTGCGGACAACGGCAAGCTGGTCGAGGTCCTTTCGGGACTTGAGCCGGACGACGCGGTGGTCTTGCGTTCGGACGTTCCTCTCGAGGATGGGATGGCCGTCGTCGCGGCAGCCGAAACGACCGCCGACGCCAGCCGCTGAGCCGCCTCGCTCGCTGGCATCGAGCCGTCTCTCTCCACAAGAGTCAGGCTGGAAAGCCTGACCTACGTGACTTGATCTTTCTGATCGGGAGGCGATCTCTCCTCATGAACGGTCTGATCCACGCGTCCTTGAGGAACCCGATCGCGGTGACGGTGGTGGTGCTGGCCGTCGTGGTGCTGGGCGGCCTGGCGGCCTACTCGATCCCGATCGACATCCTACCGGTCTTCAAGAGCCCGGCGGTCCAGACGCTGGTCTTTTACAGTGGGATGCCGGCCGCCAGCATCGAGAAGAACATCACCGCCCGGCTGGAGCGCGGGGTGGGTCAGGCGTCCGGAGGGCGCCGGCTGGAGTCGCGGTCGATCGTGGGCATCAGCATCGTTCGCGACTACTTCCGCAGCAACGTAGACCGTTCGGGCGCACTCACCGAGGTCAACTCGCTGGCCGGGTGGGAGTATCCCACGATGCCGCCGGGGACGTTGCCTCCGGTCGTTCTGCCGTACGACCCGACGAGCACGACGCCGGTGTGCCTACTGGCTCTCGACAGCGCGACCCAGTCGGAGGCGGCCTTGTTCGACGTCGGGCGATATGAGATCCGCCCCCAGATCATGTCTCAGCCCGGCGCCATCGCCCCCTTGGTTTATGGGGGCAAGGTGCGGGCGATCATGATGTACCTCGATCGCGTCAAGCTCCAGGCCCGGCATCTCTCGCCGCTGGACGTGATGAAGGCGGTCGACGATTACAACGTCTTCCTGCCTGCCGGCAGCGCCAAGTTCGGTACCACCGACTATGCCATCGACAGTAACTCGATGTTCGATCTGGTGGAGCGTATGGAAGATATCCCGTTGCGCAACGAGCACGGCAACGCCGCATTTCTGCGGGACGTGGCGACCCCCAAGGATGCCAGCTTCATCCAGACGAACGTGGTGCGGGTCAACGGCAAGCGGCAGGTCTATATTCCGGTCTTCCGCCAGTTGGGCGCCAGCACTCTTCAGGTGGTCGGCACGCTCAAGGGGGCACTCGAGACGATGAAATCGCGGTTGACCCGGCCCGGGATCGACTTGAAAGTGGTCATGGACCAGTCGGTGTACGTCCGCCGTTCGATCGAGAGCCTGGTGGAAGAAGGTGTGCTGGGGGCCGTGCTCTGCTCGCTGGTGATCCTGCTTTTCCTGGGCGAGTGGCGCATGACGGTCATCGCCGTCTTGACGATCCCGATCGCGGTCCTGGCGGCCTTGATCGGCTTTTACGGGACCGGCAACACGATCAACGTGATGACATTGGCGGGTCTGTCGCTGGCGATCGGTCCGATGGTCGATAGCGCCATCATCTGCCTGGAGAACACCCACCGCCACCTCGGTCTGGGTGCATCTCCCGAGGAGGCCGCGTTCCGCGGTGCCAGCGAGGTGGCGATGCCCGAGCTGGTAGCGAGCCTGTGCACCTTGCTCGTGCTGGCGCCGCTGGCACTCATGCCGGGTCTGGGCGAGTTTCTCTACCGGCCGATGGCGGCGGGCGTTGCGTTTGCGATGATCTCAGCCTATCTCCTGTCGCGGTCGTTCGTCCCATCCCGCTCCGCCGGCTGGCTGAAGCGGCACGAAGAATGTCGAGATGAACCTGGGTCTCGGAATGGAGATGGGAACCACGATCACCAGGAACCTTTCGGTGTCGTGCCGGCCGGCGAGGACCACAAAGTGGTCCGCGGCGGGCTGCTTCGCCGCGCATTCGCGCGGTGGGAGGCATCGGTCGAGGCGGCAATAGTCTGGTACGTCCGCCAACTCGATCGCGCGATGAAACATCGGCACCGGGTGGTTTGGGGGGCCGTCGGGCTGCTGGCGACGGTCATCGTCGTGCTGGGGCCGCGCCTGCGCCGTGAGTTCTTCCCGGAGGTCGATTCGGGTGCCTTCGAGATCTATGCCCGGGCCGCCAGCGGAACGCGCATCGAAGAGACCGAAAAACGGGTCGAGAAGGTCGAGCAATTTGTCCGCGATCACGTCGGCGACGACTTGCAACTGATCATCTCCGAGCTGGGGGTGGTCGCCGACTTGTCGGCTGCGTACACTCCGAACGCCGGGCCCATGGACGCCGTCATCAAGGTTCAGCTCAAGCAGGAGCGAGAACATTCGGCGCAGGAGCACGTCCATCGGCTCCGAACCGGCTTGACCAGGGACAGAAAGTTTCAGGATCTCGAGTTTGCCTTCGATGCCGGCGGCATGATCCGCTCGGCGCTGAACGAAGGGAAATCGTCGCCGGTCAACATCCGCCTCTCCGGCAAGGACATGAAGCAGGCGCGCTCGATCGCCGAGACGATCAAGCGCGAGGTCGCCGGAATCGAGGGAGTGGTCGACGCCCGGATCATCCAGCGGCTCGACTATCCCGAATACATCATCGAGGTCGACCGCGCCAAGGTAGCCGACCTCGGTCTCAACCAGGCGGAGGTCATGAAGAACGTGGTGGCTGCGCTCAACTCGAGCATCCAGTTTCACAAGAAGAACTTTTGGATCGACCCGGCCACCAAGAATCAGTACTTCGTCGGCGTACAGTATTTCGAAGAAGACATCGACTCGCTCCAGACGCTGCTCGACGTACCCATCACCAGTACGACCGAGCACAAGCCGATCCCGCTGCGCAACATCGCCACGCTTCGCCCTTCCACGGTGGCGACGGAGATCACGCACAACAACCTTCAGTCGACGATCGACCTGACGATGGGAATATCCGGACGCGACCTCGGCCACGTCGCCGAAGACGTTGCGGCGGTGGTCAACCGATTCGGCGTCTATCAGTCCGATGGTTCGTGGCTGCCCTACGATCCGGGCGACCACACCACCCACCGGCGGGTCATCAAAGGTGCCATGATCGAGCTGAGCGGCGAATACTCCCGGATGCAGGAGACCTTCCGCGCCCTGGGATCCGGGCTGATCCTCGCGACGCTGCTCATCTATTTCTTGATGGCGGCCCTCTTCAAGTCCTATCTGACCCCGCTCGTGATCCTCTGCACCGTCCCTCTGGGCCTGGTTGGCGTGGTGGCGATCCTCTATCTCACGGATACGGCGATCAACGTCCAATCGCTCCTGGGAGTGATCTTCATGGTCGGCATCGTGGTCTCCAACACGGTGCTCCTGGTTGATTTCGCCCAGCACCTCCGGGTGAATGAAGGCCTTGCACCCGACCAGGCGATCCGCAAGGCGGCGTCGATCCGGGCGCGGCCCGTCGTGATGACGGCGCTGGCGGCGTTCTTCGCGTTGGTCCCAATGGCGCTTGCTCTTGGCCGAGGGAGCGAGGCCAACGCGCCGCTGGGGCGGGCGGTCATCGGCGGGATCCTGGCGGGATTGGTCACCACGCTGTTCGTGGTCCCCTCGCTCTATTCCTTGGTCGTTAAAGATCCCAAGAACATCCTCGCGGAAAGGGAAACCACCGGCGTTGACGGAGCGAACAGAGAGCAAGAAGCACCGAGCGAAGCGTGAAAAATGCATCTTCAACGAGGTGAGAGCGGAGACCGCCGATCGCTCGTGACGCCTCCAACCAGATCGGCGACGCCGCTCAGGATGAACGACAGCCCCGCCAGCACCCCCAGCCCGGTCGAGGAGAAGCCACGCGCGTTCTCCAGGTAAGTCGGCAGCCAGGTGATGTTTCGGATCAGGAGGAGCGCGCGACGGCCTGAGCGTGCACCTGGCTCGGTGCCGGCCCAGGGCGGGAAGGGGCCAGGACAGCCTGGTTTCGCCCATGGTTCTGCGCCCACGCCAGCGCCTCGTCGGCTGCGTCGAAGAGGGAGTAAACGTTGTCGGCGCAGGACGGGAAGGTGGCGACGCCGATCGAGACCGTCGGATTCGGTGTGTTGCAATTCGCCGGGCTTTTCTCCGCGACGGCGTGGCAGATGTTCTCGGCAACGTGGAGTGCGCCCCCACGAGGAGCACGGGGCAGGACGACAACGACCCGATCGTCGTCCAAGCGGGCGACGATGTCGCTCGTGCGAATCAGCGAGCAGGTAATTTCGCCAACGTGGCGAATCAAGCGGTCTACCTCAGCGCGACCGAGCAACTCCTGGACACCGTTCCGCCGATCGATCGCCACGCACAAGAGCGAGAGCGGTTCGCGGTGCCGCCGAGCTTGATTCAGTGCAAACGGGAGCACGGCGTGCAAGAAGGTCGCGTCCTGAAGCAGGATCGAAGGACGGAGGGGAGGCGTGGACTGCGCGGCGTTCCGGGCCGGAGGAGCGCCGAGCGCATCGGCAGGATGCTCAAAAGCGCCATGCCGGGGCCATTCCGCATGATGGCCGAGGCACTCCATCGCGGACGCGGCCATGGTGCAAAGCGTGGTCAGGCGTTCGATGGTTTGGCTCCGCAACGGCGAGTTCCCCGCCGATCGCGAGCGGAGGCGGAGCCGGCCGCAGACCGACGCGCCGCAACGTAACGGCACTTCCAGCACCGCCTGGCCGGCCGGCTGAGTCCAGCGGTCCGCCGGCCGCTCTCCGCGGTTCGGCTCTCCGCCGCCAAACTCCGCCTCGACTTCATGATCCATGGCCGGGGCCTGGCCGGGGACGAGCTCAATCCGGCATGCCGGCGCCAGCTTACGGGCCAGCCGAAGCAGAGCCGCCTCGACGATGGCCGGATCGTCCACAGTTGCGATGGTCGCGGCGAAATGGTGGAGCACATCCTCAAATTGGGCGTTCGCTCCTTTGAAACCATCGAGCCGCGTACGCAGCCAGGTTCGGAAAGCATGGTGCCACTGCAGGATGCAGCCGAAGGCCGTCCACCTTGGCCCCGGGCCGGTACGCGAGGCGATCGCGCCCGCGTCAGCTCCGGACTGAATGTCGGAGGCCTCAGTCGTGTTGCTCGAATTCGAGTGGACCACGGCAGGATCGAACCGCCAGGCACGGTCAGGCGTCAGGGCATCAGACATCGGCTTCGACCAGGTTGAGTGATTCATGATCAGTTTTACAACCAATAACCAAGGAGATTGACAGGAGGACGACAGGACGGAATCGAGACTTTCGCGGTTGTTGGTTCTCGTCTTGATAAGCACGCTTCAGTCGATATCTGGGCGCGGTCCAGTGCACGCATCGGCCACGGTTGGCACCGCTGGAGGGACGTTCCGTTCCGGGAATATCGACGCCGACGGCGGCTACGCAAGTTTGGTGCCGATTCCTATCTAGCAGCCGTGCCGGGTCGGTTTCATGGATCGAACGCGGGGGAAGCGGTTCCGATCAAGCGAGCTTCCGGGCTCGATACGACAAGACAACCAGCCGGGGCCTCTTGCTCGCGCCGTCATTGCCGGATGATGTCCGGGCGTGAAAACGGCTCGCGACCTGGCCATACAGGAACTGTAGGTCGTCACACATCAGCAGAGGGAATCAGACTTGTCAGGATGACGGAAAATGATCAGGATGCGGCCCCGAAGAGAAGATCGGTGTTGATAGTTGGCAACGTGCGGGTGGGAAAAACCTCGCGTTTCCGATCGATTGATGGTCGCGGTTTCCCGATTCGGGGGCAGGCAGGACGAGGCGGTTTCATGCAGTTGAATCGAAGGAGGTTTGGGGCGAGAATCGCCGCGGGCATGCTGGTCGGCCTGGGAGGGACTCAGGCCGGCTGCGGCTCGGGGCCCTCGGGCTGGCACGCGCCGGGCGTCATCCGGATGTTTTCGCCGCGCCCGGTTGTCGCCAACCCGCTCGTCGTCCCCTCCACCGACTTCGAGCACGTGTGGAACAAGACGGTCGCCGTGGTCGACAAGTACTTTGATATCGCATCGGAGAACCGACTGTCGCGGACGATCGAAACTCAGCCCCAGATGGGGGCGACCGTGCTGGAACCATGGGCGCTCGATTCAGCGACCATGGAGGATCGAGTCGAAGCCAGCCTCCAGACCATTCGACGACGGGCGATCATTCACGTCGATCCAGCACCAATTGGTGGGTTTCTCGTCAAGGTGGAAGTCCGCAAGTTTCTGGAAGACATGCCCAAGCCCGACCGGCAGGCGGCCGGTCGCGCGGTGTTCACCAACGACTTCCCCGTCAACCGGACACGTGAGATCGTCGGTCCCGTCCCCGCGCCTTATGGGTGGATCGACCGGGGACGGGACCTCGATTTGGAGCAGGCCATCCTGGCCGGCCTCCGAGAGGCGCTCTTTCTATAAATGTCATCCCGATGGGCCGGTGCTCACACGACACCGGACATCGTGTTCAACGTGTCTCAGTTGGCGTTGAACGTCCAGTACGCACCCAGGCCGGCGATCCCGATCCAGCGGATCGTGGGATCGAGCAAGGCCGCTCGGTGCGCGGGTGAACCCATCCACATGGCCCCGATATTGGAGACCGAGCCGAAGGCCGCGTTCTGCCTGCGGGCCGGGCCCATCACGAAGTGGCCCATCCCGCGTGCGGCTTGATGGTTGTTGTTCTCGGCCGCCCAGTTCGAGAGGTTGGGGTCATGACCGACGGCTGGCAAACCGTAAGCGGCCCGGGTGGCATTGAGCCAACCCGTGAAGCCATAGGGATCGCCTGCGTCCGTGCTCGCCGCTGCCGTCGTGGCAGCCGGCTTGGGGTCATACGTCGTGTAGGATGTCGGGATGACCTGCGCATCAGAGAGTGTCTGGGCAGGCTGAGTTTGGTTGGCCGGCTGAGCTTGATTAGCCGGCTGAGCTTGATTAGCCGGCTGATCGTTCTGCGACGTCGTTGTCGTCTGGTAAGACTGAGGCGTATTCGTCGCCTGGTAAGAGGGCGCTGAATACCCCGTCCAGACGTATCGCCTTCCGAACAACCCCCTTCTGTAATAATAGGTCGGGGCGGGGGCTGTGCCCGTGGTGACGCCGGGAGCGGAAGTGACCGAAGACGGGTAGTAGTAGTATGTTTGGGCCTGGGCCGTCACTGTGGCCGTCACGAAGGCCACGCACCCAAACCAGAGCCGGACCGCGATTTTCATCCAAGCCGAGTTGTAGGTCGTGATGTGCAATGGACAAAACTCCCATGAGGAACATGGGCTAGAGGCGCACCGCGCGACTCCGATCCTTACGGCTGGTTCACCCGAATCCGGGAAAGGATGGTTCGGGTCTCCCAGCGGCGCCCATGTGAGCCGCTGAGGATGGGATGTGTTTCCCCCAAATGCAACTCTTTTCTGGGATGATGAAAAAAATCAACATTGTGACAGTTGCTATTGCATTTTAATAATCTAATATGACGATCTATGTTGATTACTCAACATAGAATGCAACATGTGGGATGACCTTGGTTGGTTGCAACCTCTGGTGAAGCCTAGATAAGCGCAGATTCTGGCCATGAGGGCGAGGGGTCGTCGGCAGGCCGGAGGCCGGAAGTGTGAGCGTTCCCGAAAGCTCGCGGCGACGGGTGGGAGGGCGACGCTCCCTTGGTCGGGTCAAGTGGTGATTGGCTCGATGGGTCGCAGTGGGAAGACCTCGACGTTCACGCCGCTGGAGAAATAGGCTAAAGGGGGAGTTGCGGGTCGATCGAGCCCTGCGGCAGACAGGAGGGTTTCGTCAATTGAGAGAGCATTTGCCGTTTGGATAGGATAGGGAGTGTGATGAACGCGGCACTGGTAGAGCCGGCTTTTCCAGAGGGTGTAGAGGATGTAGCGTTCGACGAGGAAGTGTTCGAGAGTCCCTGGGAGGGCCGGTTGGGGTGTGCCGCGGGATGTGGCGCGGATGGCGTACGAGGCAGGGAGGGGACCAGGCCAGCGCCTGACGCCGGCGTAGAGGATGGTTGAGGGGTCGGTGGCTTCCGGAGTGGGTTCACGCTCCATGAGCATCCGCGCGTGGTGGTAGGGCAAGTGGAACAGGCTTCGGGCCAGGTGCACGGCGATTGCATTGGCGGCATCGAGGCTGAAGAACCAAACGCCTGGGTTGCGGTCGGCCAGGCGGACGTACGTCCGCACGTTGGTCTCGTGGAAGCTCGAGAGCTCCCAGACGGAGGGGAGCCCGACCGGCCGCACTCCGGTCATGGTGAAGGGGACCAGTCCGACGTAAGCGGTCCCATCGAACAAGTCCAGCTCCAATTGGGGGGGAATGAAGGGGCGCAGATCCTTGAGAGGAAGCGGCCAGTGCAGGAAGAGCAGGTCGCGCCAGTTTTGCCGCATGACCGCCCATTGCCGGGGCCGCACGGCGGGACTCAGGCGGTCAAGCGCTCCTCCTGGCCCCGGCTCGGAGCGAGATGAGTGCGGTGGTGGCGAGGGGTCGGGCATCGGCTCGTTCGATTGGTACGCGTTCACGGCCAAAGAGCGAATAGACAGTATACAAGATCGTTGCAGGAAACCCGGAAATCTCCCGGAAACTCTTCGGGTCAAGCGACTCCAGGTCGTAATCCGAGGGGTAGCTGCGAGGCTCCCTCAACGTGGGGTTGGGCCGGGTTTCGCCGGCTCGGCGTCGATCGGCCGGGCGTCCCACACCTTCACCGTCCCATCCGCACTGGCGGAGGCGAGCCGCTTGCCATCGGGGCTGAACGCCATACTCGAGGCATCGGAGGTGCGCCCCCTTAGGGTCAATACCGTTGAATTAGTGATAAATCGAAGGCAGCAAAGGCTTTGACTTCTCGTTCCCACGCTCCGCGTGGGAATGCTCTCCCCGACGCTCCGCGTCGTCGGACCAGGACCGAGGCTTTGCCCATCGAGCGGACGCAGAGCGTCCAAGACGCGCGTCCCCACGCGGAGCGTGGGAACGAGGCGCCGCAACTCCTTGTCTTCATGGCAATTGATGCGCGCACCATTGCCAGAGCACCCCCCCGAGCCCGAGCGCCGTCACCGCGGTGACCAGCCCCAGAAGCGCGGCGATTGCCGGCTTCCGCCGTGCCCACTTGACCGCACGCTCGAACGTCGTGACCAGCCGAGCCAGGATTGGCTCGCCCGCCAGGTAGCGATCCAGGTCGTCGGCCAACGCCTGGGTCGAGGTGAATCGCCGCGCCGGGGCCTTCTCCAAACACTTGAGGCAGATGACCTCCAGGTCGCGCGGGGCTCGGGGGTTGATCTTCGACGGAGCCAGCGGCGGCGACTCGCGGACCAGGTCGAGCGTTTCGGCGACCGAGTCGCCTCGGAAGGGCGCGCGGCCGGTCAAGAGCACGTAGAGGATCGCTCCCAGGCCGTAGACATCGCTCGAGCAGCAGCTCCTCCAGAAGCGCAAGCCGCTGCTCCCCGCTGACCTCATCGAGATAATCCTCGATCCGGGGCCGCTCGCCTGATTTCCAGGCCCGCTCGAAGCGGACGGCGGCCGCGTCGATCCCGCTCCAGTCCGCGGTCGGGATTTCAGCCATGGCAACTTCCCTCGTGGAGACCTTCGGTCGGCCGTTTCGGCGGGGTCTGGAGACCCGCGCCGAGCGCGTGTCGACCCGCGCCGAGGACTTCTTGCCGTATCGGCGGGGACCCTTCGGGTGCCCGAGACCCACGCCGAGCGCCTCCGGGCAGCGTGGGCTCTCATGCCTGATCTTCGGCGTACGACATCCACTTGCTGCGAATCCGCTCCAGCCTCCGCTCGACCGAACGCTCGGTGCAGTCAAGCCGATCGGCGATTTCTCGGTTGGTGTATCCCTCCAGCCGCGCGGCTGGCCAGGTCGAACTCGCCTCGCTGCTGTCGCAGGCAGAAGCTCTTGTACATGCTCTGGAGCACGTCCTCCTCGTCCTCGCGGCGGCGAATTCGTCTGTTCAGATTGTTGCGGGCCAGCTCCAGCAGGTCGCGGAAGTAGCGCCGCCAGATCAGCCGGGCGGCCAGGTCGCGCTCGGCCGGGTCATCAGAGCGGAGGAGCTGGATCAGCCGCGTCACCGAGCCGTCGCGAACCATGTCGCACAACCCCCGGATTGGATGAGCCCGCGGCGGACCTCGCCGGGCGTACTCGCCCTCTCCCCTGACTTCATCAACATCCCGACCGCCGACCCGACAGCCGCCCTTGGATTCTCTCGGGGTCGCATGCAAGCATATCGCCCGGCAGTCCTTCGACGCAAACGAAAGCGGCGCTCCGCGGCGCGAGGCTCACCAAACACGTGTTGCAAGATATCCCATTCTTTTCCGCTGGCTTCTAGCTCGCTGTCGAGTCGTTGGTTATTTTATTGTGCCGTCGGACTTCAACGATTCGCCCTGGTCCGCGTCGAGGGAGCCGCTGGCCTGCTTCCGCGAAAAACGAGGATGGGAAAACATGCCCGACGCTCCCAATCCGGCACTCGACGCGGAAACCATCCGGCGCGTGGCGAGCGAGCAGGTGAGGATCTCACTGGCGCCGGCGGAGGTGGATGCCCTCCAGACTTTGCTCAACTCACTGCTCGATGAGATCGGCCTGATCACGTCGCGCGACCGGGCATCAGCAGAGCCTGAGACGGGGGTCTCGGTGGAGGACTGGCCGGCATGATCGACTTGACGACGCAGACGGCCCGCAAGATTGCCGAATCGGTGCGTCGGCGGGAGCTGACCGCCGTCGCGGTGGCGCAGGCGGCCCTGGAACGCATCGAGCAGCTCAACGGCACGCTCCGCGCCTTCATCACGGTGACTCGTGACCTTGCCCTCGCGGCGGCGGCGGCGGTTGACCGAAAGATTGCCGCGGGGCAGGGGAATGACTTACCACTGGCGGGTGTTCCACTCGCGGTCAAGGACAGCTTCTGGACCAAGGGGGTCCAGACGACGGGCGGCACGAAGGTGCTCGCCGGTTTTGTGCCGAGTGAGGACGCCACGGCCGTGGCCCGGCTCACGGCGGCCGGCTGCGTGCTGGTCGGTAAATCGATGATGCACGAGATGGCCTACGGCTTCACCAGCCGGAATCCGCATTACGGCGATTGCCGCAACCCGTGGGATACGACCCGAATTCCGGGCGGGAGCAGCGGCGGCAACGCGGCGGCGCTGGCCACGGGCATGGTGCTCGCGGCCGTGGGCGGCGACACCGGCGGCTCGAACCGACAGCCGGCCGCGCTCTGCGGGGTCGTCGGCGTGAAGGTCACCTACGGCCGCGTCAGCCGATATGGCGGGATTCCGCTCTCCTGGTCGATGGACACCGTCGGGCCGATGTCGCGCACCGTAGGCGATGCGGCCGCCCTGTTGCAGGTCATGGCCGGATACGACCCCAAGGACCCGACCAGCCGTCGAGGCGCCGTGCCTGACTATCTGGGGGCGCTCGATGGGGGCTTGAAAGGGATACGGATCGGCGTGCCGCACGACCAGTTCCTGTCGATGATGGAGCCCGAGGTGGGAGCGGCGGTGCAAGATGCCCTCGGCGTCCTGAAGCAGGCGGGCGCAACGCTGGTCGACGTCCGGTTTCCACCGCTCGAGCCGGTCATCGGCGCACACCGCGCCATCATCTTCAGCGAAGCGGCGGCCGCTCACGAGGAGCTGATCCGCACACGGGCCGCCGAGCTGTCGGACGAGGTCCGTCCGCTGCTGCAATCCGGTCTCTTCCTGACGGCGAGCCAGTACCTGGGCGCCCAGCAGGCGCGTCGCAACATCATCGCGGCCTATCGGTCAGTATGGCGGTCGTTCGACGTGCTGGTGACCCCGACCAGCCCGATCGCCGCTCCCGTGATCGGAGCGACAACCGCCAAGCTCAACGGCCAGGACATCCCGTTGGTCCGGGCCTTCCTCGACCTGACGCTCCCCTTCAACCTGACCGGGCAGCCGGCGCTCTCGGTGCCGTGCGGGTTTACCCGCGGCGGGTTGCCGATCGGCCTCCAGCTTGTAGGGCGGCCGTTCGACGAGGCCACGCTGTTCCGCGCCGGCGCCGCCTACGAGGCGGCCACCACATGGCATTCTCGAAAGCCGCCGATCGTGGAGCGCGGGAAGTAGTCTGGCCTGCCGTTTCCGCGCTGCGCGGGGGGCTCCCATCCGCATCGATTTCGCCGGATCACCTCCCGGCTGAACCGGATCAGTGGTACAATTCCGAAAGTCGAGGTATCTCCAACTCCATCGATCGGAGCCTGGCCATGAGCACGGCGGTCGCGACCAAGACCCAATATACGCCCGAAGACTTGCTGGCCATGCCCGACAGCAAGAACTATGAACTGGTCCATGGTCAACTGGTGGAGCGAGAGATGGGTATCGAATCCTGTTGGGTGGCAGGTCGGTTACACTCGTGGCTTGATCGGTTTTGCCAGGATCATGGAATCGGATGGGCCTTGCCCGCCGACAACGGTTACCAATGCTTCCCCCACGATCCGGGCCTCGTCCGCAGGCCTGATGTCTCGTTCGTCCGGTACGGGCGCTTCCCCGGCGGGGTGCTGCCCAAGGGTTGGGCCAAGATCGCTCCGGACCTGGCGGTCGAGGTCGTCTCGCCCAACGACACGACTTACGCGCTGGACGAGAAGCTGGAAGACTACCAAAAAGCCGGCGTGCCCTTGGTCTGGGTGATCAACCCCAACTCCCGCAAGGTGAGGGTGCACCGCGGCGACGGCTCGATCAGCGACTTACGTGAAGATGAGGAGCTCTCGGGTGAGGACGTCATCCCCGGTTTCCGTTGCGTGGTGCGGGAGATCCTCCCGCTGCGCGAGCCTTCCCAGGAAGTTCAGGCGAACCCCAATGGGCCGAAGGAGCCCCGGTAGCCGAGTGTAGCGGCGAGAACTCGCGTCCCCGACGAAAACGACCCTCCCCACGGACCGCGATGAGGGCCTTTTCACCGCGATTCGGGCTTCGCTTTGATCGCTTGCGACTGGCCGACTTGGCGTTCGAGCTCGGCCTCCTTGGCCTTCTCCCGCTCCCAGGCCGTCTTCTTGGCCAGCTCGTTCGAGCGAGCCTTTTCGATCTCGCTCTTGAGCTCTTTGATCGTCTTGAGCTGGGTGAACTCGACCAATACCCTTTTCTTGGACTGGGCTTGCTCGAGCGAGAACCCGGCTCTTTTGAAATTCAGCTCTTCCGAATTCTTCGTGGCTATCGGGATGAATCCCTTGTCGAACATCCTACGAGCCCAGTCGAGGCGATCCTCGGAACGCGACAGGTCAGACTTGGCCAGCTTGATCTCGCCATCGATCGTGGCGAGATCCTGGAAAAAGATGCCCTCCGCGTACTCAAGCACGGCGATCTCGGCGATCTCGCGGGTTAGCTTCGCGTTGTTATACTCTGCCTCGGCCTTGCGTGAGGCGATTTGTTGAGCACGCCAGTGTGCTCTCAAGCTGCCTGAATCTTGCTCGGGGGCGGAAAGACGGGTCGTTTGATCTTGGGCCCGGGGAGAACTCTTGGCGGCACTGCCTGGCTCCTGGGCGTGTAGCGGGAGAAGACCACTCAGACCAAGGGCCAGTGCCCCGGCCATGACCAGATTGCTGACACCTCCACTGCGCGCTTGCCAGATGGCCGGCATGAGATGGCTCCTGTTAAACGGTAGGGCACGGCTCGGCATGGGAACGTGTGCTGCCAAACCAGTCGTCAGGATCGGGACTCCATTCAATAGAATGCGTCAAATACCGCGCCCGGGGAAGTACATTCTCCGAGATGGGCCGGGAGGGCGCTGGATTCGTCCTGAGTCGGTGGCTCGCTGTTTACAAGTCGACCGGCTTGGCCTTGTGTGTGAACCAGGGGTAAACCGAGGGCAGGACCAGCGTGGTCAGGAGGGTGGACGTGATGAGTCCGCCGATGACGACGGTGGCGAGGGGGCGTTGAATCTCGGCGCCCGGCGTGGTGGCGATCGCCATGGGGATGAAGCCCAGGCCGGCGACGAGGGCGGTCATGAGGATCGGCCGCAGCCGGACGACGGCGGCCTCTCGCGCGGCCTCGTGCGGCTCGACTCCATCATGCCGCAGGTGCTCGACGGCGCTCACCCAGACGAGGCCGTTCAAGACGGCCACGCCGAAGAGCGCGATGAAGCCGACGCCGGCCGAGATGGAGAACGGCAGGCCGCGCAGGGACAGGGCGAACACGCCGCCGGTCGCGGCCATCGGCACGGCGGTGTAGATCAAGAACGCAAGCCGCATCGAGTGGAACGAACTGTAGAGGAGCAAGAAGATCAGGAGCAGTGCCACCGGCACGACGATCATCAATCGCTTCATGGCGGTCTGGAGGTGCTCGAACTGTCCGCCCCAGCGTAGGTGGTATAGGTGGGGGAGGTTGACCTGGGCGTCGATTGCGGCCTGGGCTTCGGCGACAAAGGTGGCGATGTCGCGGCCCCGGACGTTGACCCCCACGACCGCGCGGTGCTGCGCGTTCTCGCGCTCGACCTCGCTAGGCCCTTCCTCTTCCGCGACTTCGGCGAGATCCTTGAGGGGGATGGGGCGTCCTAGAGGATCGACGACGCGGATCGAGCGGATCCGCTCGGGATCGTTGCGCCAGGACACGGGGAGCCGGACGCGCAGGGGGTGCCGTTTGTCTTCCTCGAACACGGTGCCCACTGTCGTCCCTCCCAGGGCGGCGACGGTGTCGAGGACGTCGGAGGCCTTGATGCCGTAGCGTGCCAACTGATCGCGGCGGACCTTGATCCGGAGCATCGGCAGACGGCCCGCCGTGGGGTTCTTGATGTCGCGCGCCCCGTCGATGTGGGGCAGCACTCGTTCGATCTCCAGCGACAGCTTGCGCAAGACCTTGAGATCAGGACCGTAGATGAGGACGGCCACGTCGCTCTTGACGCCGTGGACCAGCTCATTGACCCTCATCTCGATCGGCTGGCTGAAACGGAATTTCATGCCCGGAACGTGCTCGGTCAGGAGCTTGTCGATTTCGTCGATCAAGAGGTCGCGGGTCAATCCCGGGCGCCACTCGAACTGGGGTTTGAGCATGGTCCAGACGTCGGTCTGGTGTACTCCCATCACGTCGTTGGCAATCTCGGGGCGGCCGGTCTTGCAGTAGACCAGGCGCACCTCCGGGATCGTCCTCAAGAGCTTCTCGACCTGGGTCGATACGGCCACGGCCCCTTCGAGCGAGGCGGACGGGATTCGCTCCGCCTCGATCAAGAGGTCGCCCTCGTTGAGCCGCGGCATGAAGTCGCCGCCCAAGTTCAAGGCGATCGGCACGCTGGCGCCCAGGAGTGCCAAGGCCAGGAACACCGCGGCCAGCGGATGGCGGACGAAGGCGTCGAGCATTGGCTGGTAGAGATGCTTGATCACGCGGAGCAGCCAGATTTCCTTCTCCCTGGGCCGGGAGCTCAGGCCCATGGCGGCGAGCACCGGCATCAAGGTCAGCGACAAGAGGAGCGAGCCCGCCAGGGCGAAGATCACGGTGAGGGCCATCGGGCGGAACAGCTTGCCTTCGGTACCTTGAAGCGCCAGGATCGGCAGGTAGACGATCGCGATGATCAGCTCGCCGAACATCGTGGGTTTTCGGACCTCGATGGCCGCGTCGCGGACGATCTCGATCTTAGGCCGCGTCCCACCTTCATGAGCCAACCGCCGCACGCAGTTCTCGATCATGATCACGCTCGAGTCGACGATCAGTCCGAAGTCGATCGCGCCCAAGCTCATGAGACTGGCGGATATTCCCGCCGCCAGCATCACGTTGGCGGCAAACAACATCGACAGCGGGATCGCCAGGGCGACGATCAGGCCGCCCCGCAAGTTTCCCAAGAGCGCCAGGAGCACGACCATGACCATGATGCCGCCGGCCGTGAGGTTGTGCAGCACCGTGCTCAAGGTGTGGTCGATCAGGTGGGTACGGTCATAGAGCGGCTCGATCGTCACTCCTGGCGGCAGACTCTTTTTCAGTTGTTCGATCTCCGCTTTGACACGGTTGACGACCTCACGTCCGTTCTGTCCGATGAGCATCATCACGAGCCCGGTGACGATCTCACCCTGGCCGTCGCGGGTCGCCAGGCCGGCCCTGATCATGGGAGCAGGGTAAGTCTTGGCGACGTCCCGGACGGTGACCGGGACACCGTTGCGCTCGTCGATGACGATCGCGGCGATGTCCTCGATGTTCCGTACCTGGCTCACGCCCCGGATGTACCGCGCTTCGCCGTCGTGAACGAGGTATCCCCCGCCCACGTTGGCGTTGTTGGACTCGAGCGCCTTGAAGAGATCGGTCATCGAGAGCCGATAAACCGCCAGCTTGTCCGGATCAGGCTCGACCTGGTAGGTCTTCATTTCGCCGCCGTGGGCATTGATCTCGGTCACTCCCTCCACGCGGCGCAACTGGTATGCGATGAACCAGTCGAGGAGCGTGCGCAGCTCCATGGGAGAGATCCCTGATTCCTTGGTCGCCTTCACCTGGAACTGGAACACTTCGCCCAGGGCCGTGGCGATCGGGCCGAGCACCGGCGTGCCGTAGCCTGAAGGAATCACCGCGGCCGCGCGGGGCAGCCTCTCTCCCACCAATTGCCGCGCCCGGTAGATGTCCGTTCCTTCCTTGAAAACGACCGTCACCACCGAAACGCCGAACTTGGAGATCGACCGGATCTGATCGACGTCGGGAAGCCCGCTCATTGCCCCCGAGACCGGAAACGACAAGAGCGAATCGACCTCCAGCGGTGAGAGCGCCGGTGCCTCCGTAATCACCTGGACCTGAACGTTGGTCAAGTCAGGCACGGCATCGATCGGCAAGTGGAGCGCCGAGTATACACCCAACCCCGCGACCAGAAGGGTCGCCATCAGCACGAAGAAGCGATTGTTCAGCGAGGACTCGATGATGGCGTTGAGCATGGCCGTCTCCGGATAGTAGGCAGTAGGCAGTAGGCAGTAGGCAGTTCATGGAAGCGTGAACGGTGGTTTGTCGCCCGCCTTCCGTCTGCCACCCCTATTGCTCCCTGCCGAGTTCGGTGCCCTCATGTCTGCCTACTGCCTACTGCCTACTGCCTACTCCTCATCGGTCTGGTTTTGAAGGATCAGCTCGCTTTTGAGCAGAAAGGCGCCCGAGGAGACGACCTCGTCAGCCTGATTCAGACCGGCCTTGACCACCAGGCGGTCGCCCGACTGGTTGCCGGCCTCGATCGGCCGGAGAGTGAATGTCCGGTTATCGGGGCCTTTTCCGGCGGGGACAAAGACATATTTTTCTGTCTCGATCTCGACGACCGCGCTGACCGGGACGGTCAGCACCGGCTCACCGACGGAGCCGTCGAGAAGGATCCGCACGAACATGCCCAGCTTGAAGACGTCGTCGGGATTGTCGGTCTGGGCCAGGAGGGGAACGGTTCGGGTCTGGGGGTCGACCAGGGCCCCGACCGAGAGGAGCCTGGCCGAGAATTCGCGGTTGGGGTAGGCCGTGGCGCTCAAACGGAACGCGCCGTCCTTGATCTTGGGCATCTTGGCGATGTCTGACTCCGAAACGTTGGCCGTGACCCATACGGAGCGAAGATCAGCCAGGCTGAAGAGGACATCGTTGAGGTCGGCCCTCTGGCTGGGAACCGCGAAGGCACCTTTCTTGATGATGGTGCCGTCGAACGGGGCGACGATCTGGTAGAAGGTCACGTCCTCCTCGCGGGCGAGTGCGTTGGCCTCGCCGGCATGGTCGAGCAGGTACTGGATGTCTTCCGAGACGCCGAGGATGCGCAGTCGCTGGGCCGCGTCGACGACCGCCCCCTCGGCCAGGCGGACCTTCTGGTCGGCCAGGCGTTTCTCCTGAGCCGAGTCGAAGTGAACTTGCTCGACGGCGGCCTCGAGCTTGGCCTGGATCCCCTCGCGGGTATAATGGGCCACGAGCGCGGGGTGCTCGCCGACGATCTTCTGGATTCGCAGGCTTGCCGTCTTCTGCTCCTCGTGGATGGCGATGTCGAAATCGGCGTAGGCTTGCAAGAGTGTGCCGCGGTATGCCCCTAATTGTTTGTCAGCGAATTGCTTGGCGATCACGCCGGTGTCGGTCGCCTTCTTGAAGGCGACCGACGCCGGCTTACCAGGTTCACGAGCCGGGGTCGCGATGTGGTCCTCGTCATCGGCCACGCCACTGCGATGCTGGATGATCCCTTTGCGCAGCTCGGGGATCAGGAGCGCGACGTTGGCGGCGATCTCCGACTTCCAATCGCCCTCGAATCGCGCGGTCGACAGTTCGCGCTGCCTGGCGCGGAGGTCCAGCCGGGCGGTGCCGATCTCGCGGCTGTCGAGCGTGACCAAGGGATCGCCGCGCTTGACTTTTTGGCCGAGCAAGGCGTGGACCTCCCGGACGTTGCCCGCCGCGCGGGGGCGGACCTCGACCTGGCGGTCTGAGTTGACCTGGATCACCCCCACGACGGACACCCCAGTCGCCAGGCGGTCCAACCGCGCGGGCTCGACCTTGAACTGGGCTGCCTTGAACTTGGGATCCTTCAAGGTGATCGTCGTCGAGCGGCGTGGTGCCGAACCCGATGGTTCTCCGCCGGGCTTCGTCGCCGGCGCGGACCCCGATTTGGCCGGCGCTCCTTGGGAGCGGCCGCGGCCAAGCCAGTCGTAGGCCACATGGCTAACCAGGACCGCCAGGCACAGGCCCATCCCTGCCCAGGGTAGTGCCTGCCTGATCGACCTGTTGCCCGTCAGGCGCTGGCTCAGTGCAAATGACATGAGAAAGCCTCCCATCCCGGCCGTCACTCGGCGCGCCGGTACTGAACGAGAACACCGGAGGATCCGAACGGTCGGATCGAGCCGGCTGAAGATTGATTCCGCTTGATCAGAACGAACGACGCGTGTTCCGTGTTGATGGGACACGCGGCTCGATCACGGATCGAGGCGGTCGGCTGATCCCGCGCCACGGGGACGACGAAAACGCGCATGACCCGCCTGACGTGCGACGTGGCCGCGCCGACGGCTCCCGGGAGGGAATGGCCAGCGCGTGGGCGGAATGGCGGCGCGTCAGCAGTTCCAGCGCTGGAAGAGTGCGGTGCGCGCGGCGCGCAATCCACCGACCGGTCCGATCAAGCAAGCGGAGAAGGGCCCGGGATCGGGATCGAGAACGAGTTGACCGGACAGAGTCGTCGAGCAGGCCGCCCTCAGGCCGAGGGCCAGGTGATTGAGAAGGCGTCCGCGACCGTCGGGGTGCATGACCGGCTCATTCCGCCAGTCGGCCGATTGCAACCAGTCTCCGATATGTGCGTGCATCGCGGGGCCGGAGCCGGGGCGATTCTGATCGTCGTTGGAACGTCCATGTGAGTCGCCCAGCTCCACGAGCGGAACGAACCAGTGCCAGTGGAGCAGGGAGACGTCGTCGTCGAAGTCGGCAGAGGGGTGCCAGCGCAAGAGGTGGTCGTGGTAGGCGCAGAGCTCGCCCGGGGCATCGTGGTGGCGGATGTTGTGATAATCGGCTTGAGGAAGCGGTACGTGGACCACACTGAGAATCAGCAGGCCGATCCCCAGGAGTCGTGCGCCGCGCCGATCCGCTTGCCACCGCGATGCCACGATTCCGCCTCATTTACGCTGGTGGAGAGGGTCGGTTGATCCGGCCGTGGTCAAACAAGACAGAGGAGAACGGCCGTCAGATTCGACCTTCACAGCTTTTATTATGAGGGGGGTCCGAGGTCGGGTCAAGCCGGCGCGCGGAGAACGCATGGCGGTTTCATTGGGTGGGGGTTGGAGTGGCTCGGTTTTTTTCTCGTTTGAGCACTTCGAGGACATGGCCGCTGTCAGGCTTCGTTTCGAATGCCTTGGGACGATCCTTGCCGGGTACGGCCATACAGACTTTGTACGTATCGTCTTTCAGCACGTAGATGCCCCGGAGGGTCTGACCCTTGTTCGCACCCTCGGTAAAAGTGACGTCGATCGTCTTGGGGGATTTCGACACATCCACTGAAAACGTGCCGTGATCGGTGCCCTCGGGGCTGACGGCGGTGAAGTCGCGACCCTTACAGATCAACCGAGAGGTCTTGAGCGAGTCGGCTGGCAAGTCGTTTCCACCAGCCTGGATCGAGTCGAACCGCCAGGACCCCTCGAAGGCTTGGTATTCCTTGGCGGTCGCTTTTTCGTGGGCGAGCGCGGCGTCACTCACGCGCTGGAACCGGCGGAGGGACTGTCCGCTGCCGGGCTTGGAGGCGAACTCGGTCGGTCGCGGTGCGTCGATCGCGCCGACGCACGAGGTCAGTTTGTCCCCCTCGAGCAGGTAGATGCCGCGAATCTTCTTCCCCTTGTGAGGTTCCTGCTCCAGCGTATCCTCGGTGCTCTTGGGCATGGTCGTCGGGTCGACCGTGAACTTCACATTTTCGGCCACGACCTTGCCGTCAAACGTGACGGTATGGTGGTCTCCCTCGATGATGACCCGGATCTGCTTGACTTGCTCTTCGGGCATCGTTTTGCCGTCCGTTTCCGCGGAGACGAGCTGCCAGGTCCCCTGAAACTTCTTGAGCTCCGCCGCGACGGCCTGGTTCTTCGCCTGGGACGGCGCGGAATCGTCCGGAACCGCGGCCCCGCCGGCTCCCGCCTTCAAACCCAGGATCAACCCGCATCCCAGCGCGCAGAATCCGACGCTCATGGTGTGAACCGCGACTCGCATGGCAACCTCTTTGGTCGAAGATCTCGAAGCAGAACGCGTACCAATAATGTACACATGGATTGAATCGGGTCAAAGAGGATTCTTGCCGGGTGCTGAATCAAGGGCGAGGATTTGGCGGGGGTGACGATCCGGAAGCGGCATTGACAAACCTCGAAGGATAGGGAGACTGTGTCACCTTTTCACGAAGAAGACGGCCTGGAACAGGATGTTGAGGGCTCGTCGGGTTATGCTGTGCAAACCATGCAGGGGAACGAGCTGCGGCGCGATCGTGCGCTGGATCGTTGGGGGTCTGATGTTGACCCTGGCCGTCGCGTGCGATTTGAGAGGTGGTGAGGATGGGCCCGGGATCTCGGGCGGCTCGAGTCGGGGCCAGCCGGGGGCGGACCCACCTCATCGCGGGATGAAACGGTACGAGATCGGCCAGGGTCCCCGGTCGTACTGGCTGTTCGAACCGGACCAACCCCAGCCCGAGGGACGTGCGCCGGTGGTGGTCTTTCTGCATGGCTGGTTCGCGGTCAACCCCGGGTTTTACGGCGCCTGGATTGACCACCTGGTCCGCGATGGGCGGATCGTGATCTTTCCCCGGTACCAGAACGACGTGGGGACTCTTCCCCAGGAGTTCCTTCCCAATGCGCTGGCGGCTGTTCACGACGCCTTAGGGGTCTTGCATGACGGAGTCGGGCACGTCCGGCCCGACCCGGCGCGGTTCGTGTTGATCGGACATTCGGCTGGGGGCAATCTTGCGGCCCAGATCGCGGCGGTGGCGGCGGACCCGCACGCCGATTTGCCTCAACCGCAGGCATTGATCACCCTGATGCCGGGTGAGATCTTCCCGATGCGTCAGCCCAGCCTGTCCCTGATCCCCGAGACAACCCTTCTCGTCGTCGTCGTCGGCGAAGAGGACGTGGTCGTCGGCGACCTGCGCGGCCGGCAGATCTATGCCGAGGCCGACGCGATCCCCCCAGCGCGAAAAAGGTTCATCTTGTTCCGCTCGGACCGGCACGGGTTCCCGCCCCTGATCGCCGAGCATACGGCGCCGACGGGGGTTCACCCCCGGCTCGATAACGGCGAGGGGGTGTTCCGCTCCCTGCAATTGAGCTTTGGCGAAGTTAATGCGTTCGATCGCGCGGGCTTCTGGCGAATTGCGGACTTGACCATGGAGGCGGCCTTCAACGGTAAGACCCTGGACGACGCCACACGCGACGAGGAACGCTTTCGACACCTGGGATTCTGGAGCGACGGCCGCAAGGTAACCCCGCCGATCGTGGGCGTTGACCTGAACTCCATTCCCCGCGTGATCCCGGTCAACGGGTTGCGTCTCTTTCCCTGGAGCGTCCAGCCCAAGGCCAAGGTCGTGCTGGACTCGAAGACGAGTCCTTGACCAAGTTTTTCCCCTCAAGAACGGCGGCCGCGAACCTGAGCCGCAATTGGCGGGAAGTCGAGGACTTCGGGTCTCGCGGAATCGGCAATATGGACCGAACAGGCCGGCGCCGGAATCCACGGAGGATCGCCGGTCTGTAAGCATGTTGCACGCGGTCGCGGTGCCGTCCGATCCGGACCAATCCCCTCGGTCGCGCGGGGGGAATGGTGAACGGAACGTCGGGCTCATTCCGGCTGAGGAACCGGTCGATACCCTGAAGTGAACGATGAGACGAGTTGAACTGGCAGGGCCGGGAGGGCTCGGGGATCGATGGCTACCACACGCAAGATCCCAGGTGAGTCGCCAGTCCAGCCGCCTTCGAAGGGCGCCTCGGCATCCGGTGGGATGTCGGGTCGGTCTGGGGCGGCGGCCGGCCCCGCGGTCGAGGGAGTGGATCGGGCGGCAGTGGAGACGTTGCGGCAGCAGGTGATCGCGTTGCAGCGGATCAGCAGTCTGGGGGTCCTGGCCGGCGGGGTCTTCCACGAGCTGAACAACGCGCTGACGCCGATCCTCAACTATGCCAAGCTCGGGCTGCGCAATCCCGACCCGGCATATCGCGAACGGGCGCTGAGCCAGATTTCGGAGGCGGCGCAACGAGCCGCGACCATCACGCGAGGCATGCTGGGCCTATCGCGGCCCGGCGGCAACGTGAACCTTCGTGAGCCGACCGAGCTGGCGCGGCTGGTCGAGGAAGTCGTGCTGCTGGTCAAGAAAGACCTTTTGCGGCATCGAGTGCGGCTGGACGTGAAGTCGACCGGCAGCCCGTGTGCGCGGGTCAACCCCGCACAGATCCAGCAAGTGCTGCTCAATCTCTTGATCAATGCCCGCCAGGCGATGCCGGAGGGGGGCATGGTGCGGCTGCGTCTGGGGATGGACCCCACCGGGCGACTGGCCGAGATCAGCGTGGCCGACACCGGGGTGGGGATCGCGCCGGCGGACTTGCGGCGGATCTTCGAGCCATTCTACTCGACCAAGGCCGGACCGGACGCCGCGGGACAGGGGGGCACGGGCCTCGGCCTGGCGGTCTGCCGCGACATCGTTGAAGCCCACCACGGCCGTCTCCGCGCCGAGAGCCGGCTGGGCCAGGGTTCGACCTTCACCATCATCCTGCCGGCTTGCCCATCGCCGGCAGCCGCCTCGCCGATCGCTCGGAGTGGAGCGGTCTGAGCCAGAAAACTTGCCGTGGGCGCGGGTCTCCAGACTGACTGAGCGCGCCCGCGGCAAGGTTCCGCCGCGTCAGGTGAAATAGGTCCCGTAGATGTCGTTGTTGGAGGTACTGGCCGAATTTCCAGTCACCTTGGTCTTGCCCAGGAGGGTGGTGGTGCTGCCGGGGGTGATGAAGAGGCCGCCGCCGATCCCGACGCCGCCGTCGCTGCCGCCGTCGGTCTGGTTGCGCGTGACCAGGACGCCGATGAGGGTCGTCGTGCCATCGGTAAAGATCCCGCCGCCAAGGCCGCCGCCGCCGCCGGCACCGCCCAACGCCTGGTTGGTGCTGATTTGCCCACCGTTCATGGTGAGAGTCCCGTCATTCTCGCTGCCGCCTCCCAGGCCGTAGCCCCCCGCGGCGCCGTCAGTACCGGCGCCGCCGATCGCCTGGTTGGATTGAATGGCACAGTTGGTGAGTGTGACTACTGTTCCGAATCCGTTCTGAATGCCGCCGCCGTAGCCGTTGCCAGCCTGGCCGCCGGCCTGGGTGGCGGCGCCGCCGATCGCCTGGTTGCCGAAAAAGTCGGTGTTCTCGACCGTCACGGTGTCATTGTTGGCGGCGAGGCCGCCGCCGACTCCCCAGCCGGCGAAGGGATCGCTCCCACTACTGGATCCGCCGATGGCACTGTTGTTGATCAGCAGGCTGTTCGAGATATTCAGCGAGGACGAGAACACCGTGGAGCTGTTGACGTCCTCGATCGCGCCGCCGACGCCGAACCCGCCGCCTGGCCCAGCGACCGCCTGGTTGGCGATGAAGCTACTACCGGAAATTGTCAGAGGGCTATAGAGGTTGTATAAGGCCCCACCATTGGCAGATCCGCCATAGGTCGACGTGGACGGCACGATCGCCCCGTTGCCCAGGAACGTACTACCACTGATCGAAGCCTGCGCCGGCTGACCGCTATTGTTCTCGATCCTTACGGCCCCGGCTGTCGCGTCCCGATCGCCGGTGGCCGTGTTACCGATGAAGGAGCTCCCGGTCACGGTGACGTTGGTATCGACCTCGGCATCAATCCCTCCACCGTAGGCAGTGCTTGCCTGGGCCGTGTTTCCCAGGAACGTGCTATTCGAGACGTTCAGATTGCTGGGCGGCGATGGGATTCCGGTGTTGAAAAGGTAGATGCCGCCGCCGATGGCGAAGCCGAACTCAGTGCCCACGGCCGTGTTGTCCACGAACTGGCTCCACGAGACGTTCACGGTGGCGTTAATGGCTTGGATGCCGCCGCCGGTGCTAACTCCTTGGGTGCTATTGTTGGCCGTATTGTTCGCGAACGTGCTACGGTTGATCGTCGCTGTGCTGCCGAAGAGATCGAGGCCCCCGCCGCCCTCTGCCGTGTTGTTGCTGACGACGCTGCCGGTGATCGTGACGGCGCCTTGGCCGAAGACGTCGCCGCTGTAGATGCCGCCGCCGTTGTTGCCCGTGTTGTTGCTGATGACACTGTTGACGACCGTCAACGTGCCAGCATTCGCGATCCCGCCTCCTCCGAATCCCGTCGGACTGGTCGAATTGTCAGTGATGCTGCTGCCGGTGACCATCAGGGTGCCATTGTTATCGATCCCGCCGCCAATGCCAAAACCACCGGCGTGGTTGTTGGTGACGACGCAGTTGGCAACCGTCAGGGTGCCACCGTTAAAGATCCCGCCCCCCCCGTAAGGATAGGTCGCCGGGGCCGCGCCGTCCGCGATCGTCAGGCCCGAGACCCGGGCCGTGACGTTGGCCTGGACCATAAGGTCCTCAAACGTGTTGTTTCCGTTGATCGTGACATCCTTCGCCCCCGGTCCGTCGATCGTCACGCCGATCGCGACCACGAGCGGACCCGTGGCCAGCGTGATCGTCCCGTAGGCCGAGTGAGCGAACTTGATCGTATCGCCGGCGACCGCGGTCGCCAGCGCGCCTCGTAACGAGCCGGAGCCGCTGTCGCCGTCATTGGTGACGGTGAGCGTGCTGAGCAACGCCCGCTCTTCCAGGACGGCAACCTCCGGCATGCACCGCACCGACGCCCTGCGCGACCTGTGCCGGCCGTGCCGAAAGGAGGCACCTGACCAACGACTGATCAACCTGTCGAATCGAGATACTGACATGATAATAGCTCCTTGTTGTAAGACTGAGCATGGGAAGATTCCTTTCTTAATCAACTGGGAACCGACAACTCGCAACTGGCAACTTGAATCGGAACCAGGCCCTGAAGCTTCGCCCAAACCTCAGGGCGATTCCCGAGCCCGTGACGGTCGTAGCGAGGATCAGCATGACCAGCGCTCCGGGCTCCGGCGCGGGCGACAGTAAGTAAGCTCGTAGCGAACGTGCTCTGATATCGCGCGAGTCGACGGCCGCGGCAATAATCTGACCGCGGTTGTTGATGTCGTCGGCTCTCACCAAGATCCAGCCGGGTTCGAGATTCACGCACTGGTTCAGATCAATCATGTGACCATTTGTGAAGAGAAATGCACGATTTCGCGCGTCGGCTGTCTCCGACCCGCCTACGACGTCGCCCTGATTATTGATTGCATTGGCGCTGCTCTGCGGACCTCCCAGGGTCCCGAGGTCGTCGGTGGCCGGGTCGATCGGCCGATTGGGGGCCGTGCGAAATGAACGTGCGGATGCGCTACCCACAACCTGACCAAGAGCGTTCACGCTACTGATGCGAATGACGTGCAGCGAAAGACCCGCCCAAGCATTCCTCCGCTCCCCGTAGTGACCGATCTCGTCCCTGGCCAGGTCGAGCGGCTGATTGGGAGGCGTGAGGAAGCCGACCTCGTCATAGAATTTCATGTCAGGTGGAGTACCGCGCGGTCGTGTTCCCTCGGGGAACACGCGCTCCCGCGTGGCGATCCCGGCAACCTGGCCGGCGTCGTTGATGGCAATCGTTTGTGGAGACACGTCTGGATCGAGCTCGATCACCCGGCTGCCAACGATCCGGAACCCGCGCTGGGTATCTCGTTCTAACATCCAATCAGCCCGTCGTTTACATCCTTCCGCCAGCAAATCGAGACAACGAAGGTTTGCCTCGTGGCCTCGGGTTGATTCCAGGTCCCGGCAGGTTCATACTTCTCAGTCATGCCCGCTCTCCCCCAAAATGAGGGATAGCTTGGCTCGGTTCCAGGCACTTCTCCATAGACACCCCGCCGCCGTCAGGCTGGAAAGCCTGACCTACGGATTCGATTGAGGTGGGACTGCGGGAGCTCTTGATTGATGACGAGTGGTTCGTCCGTCGCCGTCGTGCGCGACATCCAGACGTTGTTCGACACGGGGACTGCGGGCGGCCTGTCCGACCGGCAGTTGCTCGAGCGGTTCGCGGCTCGGCATGACGCGTCGTCGGACGTGGCGTTCGAGGTGCTGGTCCTTCGCCATGGACCGATGGTGCTGCGGGTCTGCCGCAATGTGCTCCGCGACCGGGCCGACGCCGAGGATGCGTTCCAGGCGACCTTTCTGGTACTGGTCCGGCGGAGGAACTCGATCCAGCAGCTCGAGTCGGTGGGTGGGTGGCTCTACGGAGTTGCTTGCCGGGTGGCAGCCCGCGCGCGGGTCGAGGCGGCACGGCGGAAAGGGGCTGAAGGGCGAGCGGCGTTGCGGGTTGTCGAGGCGGTTGATCCGACTGACGGAGACGAGGCGGGTTTGGGCCCTGTCGTTCAGGAGGAGGTCCGGCGGCTCCCGGGAAAATATCGCGCCGTGGTGGCGCTGTGCTACTGGGAGGGCATGACGCAAGAGCAGGCCGCGGTGCAGCTCGGCTGCCCGCTGGGGACGGTGCGCAGCCGTCTGGCCCGGGCGCGTCGTTTACTGCACCGGCGGTTGACCCGCCGTGGCCTGGCACCTCTGGCGGGAGTGGTGGCGTCGTCGTTTGATTCCGCGATGGCTGGGGCTGGGGCGGTGGCGTCGCGACTCTGGTCGGTTCCGCACGAACTGGTTCATTCGACAATCCAGGCCGCGGCCCGGGTCGCCGCCGGTCAGGCGACGAGCCAGGCGGTCTCCGGCGTTGTGGCTTCGCTGATCCAACAAGTGGTCTGGAGCATGACGATGATCAAGATCAGCAGCGTGATGGTGGGCGTGATTCTCGTTGGGTTGACGGGGTATGGCGTCGGGCTCGCCGCCCTGCGAGCGGGGGAATCGCGATCGGTGGCGAGGGAGGCTCCCATCGATGCCATTCAAGCCGGGCAGGACGGCGGGCTTGGCCGGGCTCAACCTGGCTCGAGGAAGCCGGCCGCGCGGAAACCGGAGGCGAAAACCGCGGGTCGGGAGAAAATCTATGCGAATGTCGCAGGTCAAACGACAATCGTGTATATCGTTCCGGACGGGTCGACGGTCAAAAAAGGGCAGCTCGTCTGCGAGCTCGACTCGGCGTCGCTCAAGGACCAGTTGATCAATCAAAGGATCACGACGGAGAGCGCCAAGGCGAACTCTTTGAACGCCACTCTGACACGCGAGGAGGGAGAACTGGCTGTTGTCGAATATGAGTCGGGCATTTACGTATTCAATCTCGCGGAGATCGAAGGCGACATCAAAATCGCCGAGGCCGAGTTAGCGCTGGCCCAGGAAGAGCTCAATACGGCCAAGGCCAGCACGACGGACAAGCTGGCAATCAAGCGGTTGGAGCTGGCGGTGTTCCGGGCTCAGTTCGGGCTCGAGAAGGGTCAAAACCGGAAGAAACTCTTGGTGGACTTCACCAAGCCGAGGACAATCAAGCAGTTAAAATCAGATGTGCAAAAAGCCCACTCCACCGAGCTGGCCAAGAAGGCGACCTGGGAGCTGGAGACGGGCAAGGAAAAGAAGCTGGAGCGCCAGATCGCCGCTTGCGAGATCAAAGCGCCGAGGGACGGGACCCTCGTTTATTTCCCAGGCAGAACGCAAGTCGTGCTGCGGAAAGACGGGACGACGGCTGAAATCCCCCTGATCGAGGAGGGAGCGACCGTCCGCGAGCGTCAAATCCTATTCGAGATCATCCCCATGTCCGACTGAAGCTGCATGTTGTCACGCTCGGGCGACGACTCATGCTGACCCGACGCGCAAGTTTTGAAGTTGCGCCTTTGCGTCTTCGCCCCGAAGGGGCAGTCACATATCAGCCCAGGGCGACGCCCTGGGAACAGACAAACGGCACGAATCAGCAGAGCCCTGAAAGGGCGTGACAAGGACAGGCTCCTTGCCTCAATGGCAAGTGAAGAGCGGCATCGATGCGATTGAACACGATGTTCGGCCCTTTCAGGGCACGGGTCGTCACGTTTTCAGATCCCAGGGCGTTGCCCTGGGCTGGTTTGTTGCGGCCCCTTCGGGGCGAAATCAAGAAAAGCGCAACTTCAAAACGCGCAAGTTGTGAAACGCGTCGTCCGCGTTCTTTTTTCTGGCTCTTCTCCCAACCGAGTGGGTAACTTTGGACTGATTTTCAGATTTCTGGCAGCATGCACGTGAGGATTTTGAGGCGGAGGTACTCTTCGTCTCGAAATCCGTAGGCTCGTCGTTG
>JBIOJM010000081.1:0-31489 GCA_044450785.1 Isosphaerales bacterium | reverse complement strand
GACAATCACCGGGTAACCGAGCGACTCGGCGAGACGCTGGGCCTCTGGTCCTGGCAAGACGGGTGCGTCGCTTCCCTCGAGGACGGGAATGCCCGCCTCGCGCGCCAGCTTGCGCGCGGCCACCTTGTCACCCAGCAGGTCGAGCAGTTCGGGGCTCGGGCCCACGAATGCGATCCCGGCCCGCGCGCAGGCCCGTGCGAATTCGGGATTCTCGGACAGGAAGCCGTAGCCGGGGTGGATCGCGTCGACCTCCTTCGCCTCGGCCAGCTCGACGATCGCCTCGATGTTCAAATAACTGTGGATCGGCTCGCCCGGCCTTCCCACCTCGTAGGCCTCGTCCGCCTTGAGGCGATGGGTCGCGAACCGGTCTTCGTGGGAATAGATCGCCACGGTCCGGATGCCGAGCTCATGCGCCGATCGGAACACCCGGATTGCGATCTCGCCGCGATTGGCGGCCATCAACTTGCGGAACAGTTGACTCAAAGGTCATCCTCGTCCTCGTCCTCGACGGGGTTTTGCAAAGTTCCAATCGGTCCGATCGTCGCCCGGACCACGTCGCCGGCCCGGAGGAAGGTCCCCGAGGCCGAGCCGACGCCCGAGGGGGTCCCGGTTGCGATCACGTCCCCGGGCTGGAGCGTGATGAATTCCGACAAGAACGATACGATCGCGGGAACCGGGAAGATCATCTCGCCCGTCGACGCGTTTTGCTTGAGCTGGCCGTTGACACTGAGTTTCAAGGGGAGCGCCTGCGGGTCCGGAACCACGTCCGCCGACAGGATACACGGCCCCATCGGGCAGAATGAGTCATGCCACTTGCCGTGCATCCAGTCGAAGAACTTGTCGCGTTCGCGCGGCTTCCGTTTGGGATTGGGCTTGAAGGCGCGGTCGCTGATGTCGTTGACGATGGTGTAACCGGCGATGCAACCCATCGCCTCATCCTCGTCGACGTGCCGGCAGCGGCGGCCGATGACGATGCCCAGCTCGCATTCCCAGTCGATCTCTTCGGGTGAGCAGCGCGGAATCAAGATCGCGTCGCCGGGATGGGTCAGCGTCGTGCTCGCCGGCTTCATGAAGACATAGGGGAAGGTCTCCTGGCGAAGGGCGGTCGCGCCCCCCCGTTCGGCGACGTGCCCGGCATAGTTGCCCGCCAGGAAGAACATCTTGGGCGGGTTCGCGATCGGCACCATGAGCCGAACTTCCGAGGTCGGAATCGTCAGCTCCTCGCGCGCGATGAGATCGAGGCCCTCGATCCAGGCGTTCAATTCGCATGCCGGCTCGTAGGAGCTTCCATCCGGCGGCAGCAAGTCCAGCAGGTCCTCGGTGGAGGGCAGGAGCAGCTCGACGCCCGTGTCGCGGCTGAAGGCTTCGGCAGCCTGATCGATGGGGATGACATGGTCGTCCGCGTAGAAACCCGTCAGGACCATTTCATCAAATCCAAACCGGCACACACGCATCCCGGCGCTCCTTTACTGAGTAGTGTTCCGATCATGACAGACTTCGCGGATCGCGTCGAGGAGGTCCGGGTCGCGGCTTTCGGGTACGGTTCGCAAGTCAAGCAGGACCAGGCCTCTCTGGACGCGCGCGACGACCGGCGGATCGCCTTGCCGCAGGGCCTTCGCCAGGGCCGCTTCCGAATCGAGGGGGGCCGGGAACGGGGCCGAGATGCCGACGGCCGCCGTCGCGATCGGGTGGATGGGCGCGCTTCCGCCGCCCAGGAACGAATCGGCCGGCACGACCGCGGCGCCCAGGCCCAGCTCATCGCGCATGACCTTCGCCAGCGAGTGAGCGCGCGCCGACAGTTTCGAGACAGGTGTCGAGATCATCGCCCAGAGCGGGATCCGCGCTGCGGCTCGATCGACGTCCAGTGCCAGCCGCAACGTGGCATCGAGCGCGGCCAGCGTCATCTTGTCGAGGCGGAGTGCACGCATGAGCGGGTCGGCCTCGACCTGGCCGATCGCCTTCTCCGTACCGACCATGATCCCGCACTGAGGGCCGCCCAAGAGCTTGTCGCCGGAGAACAGGATGAGATCGGCTCCGGCCGAGATCCCGAGAGCGACCGTCGGCTCGTCCCCCACCTGGGGGGGGCGGCCGGGCCCGAGCGCTCCGGAGCCGATGTCATCGATCATCCACAGGCCATTCTCGTGAGCGAGCCTCACGAGGTCTGTCAGCTCCGGGTCCTCGGCAAAGCCGACGATCCGGAAGTTGCTGCGATGAACCCGCAGGATCGCCGCCGTCGCCGGGCCGAGGGCGCCCTGGTAGTCGGACAGGCGTGTCTTGTTGGTCGTGCCGACCTCGCGGAGTCTGGCTCCCGAGACGGCGAAGATCTCGGGAAGCCGGAAGCTGCCGCCGATCTCGACGAGTTGCCCGCGTGAGACGATCACCTCGCGTCCGGCCGCCAGCGCGCGCAGTGCCAGCACCGTGGCCCCGGCGTTGTTGTTCACGGCGGTCGCGGCTTCCGCCCCGGTCAGCTCGCGCAGCAACCGGGCGATCCCCGCGGTGCGGCACCCGCGAGTGCCGCCCTCCAGGTCCAGCTCCAGGTTGCAATAGCCCCGAGCCACCAGGGCGACGGCCGCGATCGCCTCGTCCGCCAGGGGGGCGCGGCCCAGGCCGGTGTGGAGCAAGATCCCGGTCGCGTTGATCACCGGGCAAAGAGTGGCACGCTGGCTTTCAAGGATCTCACGCGAACGGAGCGCCAGGCTCTCGGGATCGGCCGGCGGCGACACTCCCCCGCGCAAACCGCGCCGCGCTTCCTCGATTGCCTCCCGGACCGCGCGCAGCACCGTCACGCGGCCTCGCGCGTTTACGGACTCCACGAGAAACTCGTGTTCCAGAACCGCCCCGACCGGCGGCAACCGACGAAGCGCATCACGATCCACGGCTCGCTGTCTCCTCGTCTCCCAGACCTGGTAGCCGAGTTTGATTATAGTCGAGGGGGCGCTCTCAACCCATGGTTTTTCGCCTGTGAATTGCAACGTCTTCGCGCCGGGGGTACACTTGAGGCGACCGGTTGACACTCCTCTTCACGCCAGTGAGCCAGGGGAAATGCGATGCTGAGGATCTTCGGGGGCGGCACCCGGGATTGCGACGGGGTCACGAGGCGAAGCTTCCTCGAAGCGGGGGTCCTCGGTGTCGGTGGCCTGGCCCTGCCCGATCTGCTGAGGATCCGGGCCAGGGCGGCGGTGAGTGCGGAGGGCATGGGGAGGAGCGTCATCCTCTTCTGGCTCAGCGGCGGGCCTGGCCACATGGAGACCTGGGACCCCAAGCCCGACGCCCCTCGCCAATTCCGCGGCCCGTTTGGCGCGATCGCCACCAGCCTGCCCGGAACCCATGTCGGTGATCTCTTGCCCGAACAGGCGAGGCGGATGGATCGGCTGGCGATTCTGCGGTCGGTTAACCATGGCACGGGCGACCACACCAAGGGCAACCACTGGATGCTCACCGGCTACGAGGGGCCCGACTTCAACGCCTCCGACAATCAAGTTCAGCGCCGGCCGTCGATGGGCTCGGCGGTTGCTCGGCTCAAGGGCGCCGGGTGTCCGGGTATGCCCCCTTACGTCGCCGTGCCGAATCTGCGGGGCGGCACCGATAACCTGTTCCATTACGCAGCCTACTTGGGCGGCTACGCCAACCCGTTCGTCGTCGAGTCGGACCCGAGCGACCCCTCGTTCCGTGTCAAGAACCTGAAACTGCCGGGCGGTGTCTCGCTCCGCCGTCTGGAGGACCGCCGCCACGTCCTCGAGGCAATGGACCGGATCCACCGCGACGCCGATCCGGGGATCCGCGATCTGGACGCCTATTACCAGCGCGCCTTCGACATGCTCACAGGCAAGGCGGTGGCCAGCGCCTTCGACATCGCCGCCGAGCCACCGCTCATCCGCGACCGCTACGGCTGGCATACCTTCGGCCAGAGCGCTCTCCTGGCGCGTCGCCTCGTCGAGGCGGGTGTGCCGTTCATCACCGTCAACTGCGTACCGTGGGACCACCACGGAACTCCCCCCCAGCTCAAGACCGAGGTGGGTGCCCACAAGCTGATCCCGCCGCTCGACCGGGCGATCGGCGCGCTGGTCGATGATTTGATCGCTCGAGGGTTGTACGAGTCAACTCTTGTGGTGGCCATGGGTGAGTTTGGCCGGACGCCGCGAATGAACAAGGATGCCGGACGCGATCATTGGGGCAAGACCTTCAGCGTCCTGATGGGATGTGGGTCGATGAGGATGGGCCAGGTGATCGGCCGGAGCAGCTTGCGGGGTGAATATGTCGTCGATCGGCCGATCAGCCCGCAGGACGTCGCGGCAACTGTCTACCACCACCTGGGGATCGATGGCCGCTCGATCACCTTTGAGGATCGGACCGGCCGGCCCACCTATCTCATCGAGAAGGGTGAGCCGATCCGGGAACTCGTCGGCTAAGTGGACCGGTGGAAGGGATCACTCACGTGTAGGTCAGGCTTTATCCCAGATTCCGTGGAATCCGCCAACGACTTTGCCTGCGCCGGGACGCTTTCCCACCACGTTGCCCAGGCTTCGGGCTCATCCCCGAGCGTCAACCCTGAGATTGACTCGAGGGCCCACACCAATTCCTTCTTGGGGATTTCGCCTTCGGTCCGCAGCAGGCCGATCAAGGAGTCGGCCCCGAGGGCGTAGCCCTCCATGCCCATCGCCCGGACCGCGTGGATTCGCTCGAACACCGGCGCCTGGCTGTTCTGGATTATTGGGATCAACTCGTTGATCAGCGTATCCCGAATGCAAGGAGGGGGCGGCCCATGGGTTCCTTCCCCATGATCGAGCACCCACTTCCGCCAGTCTTCGAGCAATTGGTCGTAGCCGTGCCCGAAGTGGCGCTCGAAGACCTCCTCCTGGCGATCGCTCGACTTCAGGTCCTTCAGGAACGCCACGGATCGTGCCCGGCGCTCTTCGGTCGACTCAGCGCCAAACAGGAATTCACCGAGCGACCACGATTGCGGGCTCCACTGGGAGAGCTTCGTGAAGTGATCGTGGTCAGCCCAGTTTCGGACCGGCTTGACCAAGGTCTTCTCCTTGACCTGGAAAAGATCAGCGGCGTCGAGGGCCCTACCACTCCGCAGCGATCCGAGCATTCTGCGGTTGAGGCGAGGTAGCTCTTGGCCGTCACCACTCGCGGCGAGGACATGTGCGACCGCCTCTCGTAACCAGAATGGTGGGAGAAATCCCTCGTCCAGCTCGAGCCAGTAAAAGCCGGACAGGTAGCGTGCCCAGCGCTCTGGCTCAATCAGTCGGGAGAGGATGCCCTCGATGGAGATTGTGATCATCCTGGCGGGGGCCGGGATGTAGCCGCCACCCGAGTTTCCCGTCGCCAACGAGAGTCTCCGGTGATAGCTTTCCAGCGACTCTTGCCTGTCGAAGCAATAGATGCGGAGATGGGCCCGCGACTCGATCACGCGCCCGAGCAAGGACGAAAGCCTGGCGCGCACCAGCTCGAGCTGTTCCCGCAACATGGGAACGGGGTCGCTCGGCCCGGATGACCAGATCGTGATCGGGCCGTTCCGGAACTCCATCCCAAGGCCGCCCGCACTCTTCTTGGCGAGGGAACGAGTGTAACGCGCGTTGGAAAGCACCCGCCTCCTGGCCGAGGTCACGACTAAGATCGGCACGAAGAAAACGGTCAGCCACCAGAACGCACCGACCAGGGTGGCCAGCGCGACGGCGATCCAGTAACTGGATCCCGTTCGAGCAACGCCGCGGCCGGCGTAATAGAGTCCAGTCGACACCGAAACGATCATCAGCACGAGCAGGATATACCCCCAGGCATGGGCCCGTTGCTTTCTGGCCAAAGTGGATCGGGGACGGGGTGAAGCCATGGCCGTGCGCCTGAGGTCTGTCAATCTGAAGGAGCGAAGAGACAATGGAATTCAATGATCTTCGCGGGTCGACAACCGGTCGTCAAGCACGCGAAGAATGGGTGAGTACGCTTCGACGTCGCGTCTCAAATTCGCCAGATCTTGACCCGCCGGCTCAACGCTCCTGCACACCACGATGAGACCGCCCCTGGACTCTCGCAACGTTGGCCGTGCCCGCTTCCATCGCCAATTCTCCGCTGAGCCGCTAGACTGGAGAGCCGTCAATCTGCGATTGACGGGCTGCTGGGCGCGGGTCTCCTGACCCCGCCCTCGGGCTGCTGGGCGCGGGTCTCCTGACCCCGCCCTCGGGCTGCTGGGCGCGGGTCTCCTGACCCCGCCCTCGGGCTGGTGGGCGCGGGTCTCCTGACTCCGCCCTCGGGCTGGTGGGCGCGGGTCTCCTGACTCCGCCCTCTTGGCCGACCGAAGGTCTCCCCGTGCTCCACCCGTCAATCGAAGGTTGATGGATCACCAGCACGTCGTCTCGAGCGAGGCGAGGTGCGCGCGGGCCACGGGTGCGAGTTGCGCTATGAACGACGTTGCGCGCGATCGAGTGCTGGGTACGGCGGGACACATCGACCATGGCAAGACGGCCTTGGTTCGCGCACTGACGGGCGTGGACACCGATCGTCTCCCGGCCGAAAAGCAGCGCGGGATCACGATCGACCTTGGCTTCGCGTCGCTGCGACTGGGTGAGTATCAGCTCGCGCTCATCGACGTGCCCGGCCACGAGCGGTTCATCCGTAACATGCTAGCAGGTGCGTCGGGGCTGGACCTGGCCATGCTGATCGTTGCGGCCGACGACTCGGTGATGCCCCAGACTCGGGAACATCTGGAGATCCTCCGCATGCTCGGTCTGGCGGGGGGTGTGGTCGTGCTGACCAAGTGCGACCTGGTCGACCCGTCCTGGACCGACCTGGTGGAGGAGGATGTGCGGACCCTGGTACGAGGGACGTTCCTCGAGGATGCCGCGATCGTGCGAACCTCGGCGGTGACCGGCCAGGGGTTGGACGAACTGAAGGATGCGCTTCACGCGGTCTGCGTTAGGGCGAAGCCAAGGCACGATCCGGGGGTCTTCCGGATGGCGATCGACCGATCGTTCACCCTGGCCGGGCATGGGACGGTCGTGACGGGGACGGTCGCCTCGGGGAGCGTTGCGGTCGGGGACGAAGTGGAGTGGCAGCCGGCCGGCCGGACCGTGCGAGTCCGGGGCTTGCACCGGCACGACCACGCTGTCGAGCGGATCGGCCGGGGCTCGCGCGCCGCCATCAACCTGGTGGGCGTCCACCACGCCGAGATCCGCCGCGGCCAGGAACTGGCCGCGCCCGGCTATCTCGAAGCGACCCGCGTTCTGACCGTCGACGTGGTGGCGTCGGACGAGGCCGTCCGGCCATTACGGCATCGCGGGCGCTACAAGGTCCACCTGGGGACGGCCGAGGTCTCGGCCGTCCTCTCACTTCTGGAGAGGAACGAGGCCAGCCCGGGCATGCCCCAGCTTGCTCAGCTCTTCGTCGCTCTTCCGGTCGTCGCGGTACACGGTCAGCCTTTCGTGCTCCGCGCGGAGAGTCCACCGGCGACGCTCGGCGGCGGCCGGGTGGTCCAGCCCTGGTCGCGCCGCCTTCGCCGCCGCGACCAGACGGCGATCGCTCGCCTCGATCGCTTGCGATCGGCCGATCATCTCGAGCGGCTGCGCGCCGTCCTTGGCTTTCTCGGGCTGACCCCCTGGACCGAGCGTCGCCTGTGCGCTCTTGCCGGACTGGCCCAGGGCGAGGTCGAATCATCCCTGGCAGCGCTGGCGGCCTCGGGAGCGTTGGTCGAGCTCCCCGTGGGTTCGAAGCGAACCATTCGCGTCCTGGCCGAGTATGCCGGCGAGCTCGAGGAGAGGGCGTTGCGTGCCTTGGGGCGGCTGCATGAGGCCCATCCCAGGCAGTCGGCGATCCCGCGCGCCCAGCTCGCGGCGGCCTTCCCCGACCTGGCGAACGAAGCACTGACGTCCGGCCTGATCGATCGGCTCAAGGCGCGGGGCAAGGTCCTCGCCGATTCGCGCACCGTCGCACTTCCCGGCTTCGAACCCAGGCTGAGCCAGGGGGAACGGAAACTCAAGAATGAGCTTGGCGAGGCGATTTGCGCGGCGGGGATTAGCCCCCCCGACGCGGCCGAGCTCGCCGCTTCCGCCGGCCCGCGCGGGCCGGTCGTCGCCGAGCTGCTCGCCCTGCTCCGCGACGAAGAACGCATTGTCGAGATCACGTCGAACCTGTTCCTCGCGATCGACGTCGAGCGCGACCTCCGCCGCCGCGTCACCGAGCGGCTCGCCGGCGGCGCCGCGATCACGATGTCCGAGCTCCGCGACCTGCTGGGCACGTCCCGGAAATACGCCGTGCCGATCGGCGAATACCTCGACCGCATCGGCCTGACCAGGCGCGAGGGAGACGTGCGCCGGCTCGGACAAGCCGGTACTCGCGTCTCGGCTTCTCCGGAGGAGACCGTCGACTCGAGCTGATCCCTCGCTGACGAGGAAGCAGATGTCAGGACGAGCCGCCAACAACCCGTGACGATCGTCCCGATGTCCTTCAGGGTGCGACGAGGTCCTCACGGTCCAGATGACAAAGTTGACGCCTGAAGCCCTTGACACCGGGCCTACCTTTTACTATTGTAAGACTAAGTCCGGCGTTAGTCGTAGGCTCATTTCCAGGATCAAGGCGGCGTTCCGGAAGTCCCATCGTGCCCGGGGCGCGGCCATTCGGCGGGCCGGCGTCCGCATGTTATGTTCGGCGCAGCCCGTCTCGGGGGGGACCGATCATGAACGCGCTCGCGTCACTTGAAGAGGACATCCTGATCATTCCGCACGAGCGAACGTCCAACCGGGAAGCCCGGCGACGCTGGCGAGTCGCCCGCTGGATCGGGGCAGGAGGGGTTGTGTTGGTGGTGGCCCTGGTGGTGGTGGCCGTGGCCGTCCCCAATGCCGTCCGTGAGTCCCGGCGAGACCAGTGCGCCGTCCAGCTCAAGCGGCTTGGCCTGGCGATGCACGAGTACCACGAGGCGCACGAGCACTTCCCGGCCCCGGTGCTCGCCCGCGGCGACGGTACACCGCTCTTGAGCTGGCGGGTCGCAATTCTGCCGCACCTGGGCTACCGGTCGCTCTACGAGCGGTTCCATCTGGACGAGCCGTGGGATAGTCCCCACAACCGCGCGCTGCTCAAGGAAATGCCGGCCGAGTTTGCCTGTCCGGGGGGCCCGGCGCGCCGGGCGGGCCGAACGGGATACCTGGTGGTCGTCGGGCCGATGACCGAATTTGGGAGTATCAACACCCCGTTCGAGCCCACGCGGGGGGTGGACCTCCGCGAGATCACCGACGGCACGTCGCAGACGGTGCTCGTCTTCGAGACCGACGTGCTGGTCCCGTGGACCAAGCCCGACGACCTGCGGTGGGCCCGAGGTGGGCCGCTGCCTCACCTGGTCAGCCCCCACCCCGGCGGGGCGCACGCGCTGTTCGCCGACGGATCGACCAGGTTCATCAAGCACGCGATCCGCCCCGATATCCTCCAGGGTCTTCTCACCATCAACGGCGGCGAGGTGCTTGCCAGCGGGTGATAACGCGGGCGAGTGCCGGGCGTGCCCCGGCCCCCAACAAAAGTCTGCCACCCGTTCGGGCCGGATCTCCTTGAACGCTCGATCGTTTCCAATTACAATTGTCATGGTTTGAAGATGGCGGTGCGACCGGCGAATTGCCTCGCAACGTCGGCGGGCCAGAGGTGGGACCTTGCATGAGCGAGTCAATTTTGGTTTGTGAATGCGGGCTGCGAGTGAGAGCGCCGGGGGCAACTCCGGGCCGGGTGGGGCGCTGTCCGAAATGCGGGGGTCAACTCCGGGTTCCGGACTGGCCTGCCCGGGAAGAGGCGAAGCCGAAGCGCGCGAACGACTCTCCGGAGGAGGGCTACCGTCTTCAACCGGCGACGGAGGCGTCGGTTCACGAGCCGGCCCGGTCGCGGCGAGTCGAAGATCCTCGCCGGCGCGAGGTCTCGCTCGGAGCCAAGAGTCCCCGTTCAATGGCCGACGGACTGTTGCCGACTCTGGCGGGGCCCGAGACATCATGGTTCGCGAGCGTCCTTTACCCGCTCAGAGGGGCTGAGTGCCTGGCAGTGATCGCGGGCTCGAGCGTGATTTTCTGGATCTTCGTGATCGTTGTCCCGGAGTATTGCCTGGCCTTGATGGGGGACGCCGACACGATGGGGACCCCGACCATCGGCAAGCTGATCGCCTTGATCTCGATCTTGCCGGTGGCGTTCCTGCTTCCATTTGCGATCCTCTACTGGCTTCAGTACCTCGGGCGGGTCCTGGTCGCCAGCGCCATGGGCGAAACGATACCGCCGCGTTCACCCGATCGCAATTTCGACGGTTTCTTTCACGGACTCAGCCCCTGGTTGATCTGGTTGGTTCTGGGTGGATTGGTCGGCCTCCTTCCGCTCATCTCTTACTTTCTCTCCTTGAGTAAGTCGGCGGACGGAAACGTTCTGCTCGCGCTGGCCCTCGTCCTGCTCGGGCTCCCCTACATCCTGATGGCCCTCATGATGACGTTTCTGCACGACGATCCCATGGCCGCCAAGCCGTGGGGCGTGCTCGGCGCCATCTTCCGGCTGGGCGGATCCTTCGGGCTGCTCTCTTTATTCATTGCCTCGGCGCTTGCGCTCGGCGCAGGGACATTCCTCATTGCGCTCCTGTTGCGCGCGAGTCACTTCCAGATCTACCTGGCGGTCTGTCTTCCTTGCTGGGTCGTGTTGGTGTGGATCTCGATCGTCGTGATGCGCATCCTGGGGACTTACTACCACCTTCACAAAGAATCCCTGCTCTGGCATCGCGAACGGCCGCGGTGGGGAGTTGTCTGGAGGCTTTGACCGCGGCGATCGATCATCGTATGCAGCCTCTTCGAAGATGTCGTGCTGCGGGCGGTGGCGACGCGGGTTTTCCTTGGGAGGGACCGATCCTCACGAGCGCCGCATCAACGGCGCAGGCTGGCCCGCCATTCGACGTCGAGCTCCTGAACGGTCTTTCCCGTCAGTTGCTTGAAGACCTCCTCCTTGTAATGACCCTCCCGCATGAGCTTGTTGAGCGTCAGCACGAGCTTCCTGTCGTACTTGTCCGTCACGTATGCGAGGAACGCTGCCGTCACGCGATAGCTGCTGTTGTAATGGGCCCGATCCGGGTTGATCCGCCCGATTTTCCCCGGCTCGAACTTGAAGAACCGAACGTAATCGCTCACCCCCTCCACCAGCCAGCCCGGATTGTCGCGGCCGCGGTAGCGCTGAACGATGTGGGTCGTCTCATGAACCATCGCCCCGACGTCCGCGGGATGCGCCTTGAAATAGCTCACCGAGCCCGTAATTCGGCTGCCGCTCGCCGAGGCCACTCCTCTGTCGCCTTTCTTGAGAGTCATGCTCACGACCTGCGGCGGCTTGTAGCCTTCGCTCTTGAGCTCTTCGTTGATCATCGGGTACGCACGCACGCAGACCTGCGCCACCTTCTCCGCCCAGTCCTTCATCTCGGGAGCATCGGTCACGTCGACGATGAACTCGACCGGATACTTGAAGATGGCCACCGGCGGCTCCGACTCGATCTTCAGCTCGCGGATTGCCACCGGGTGCTTCAGGTCCGTCGCCGGCTTGACGCGGATTGCGCGAATCGGATGGTCGCCCGGCACCGCGAAGGCTTCACCATCGGAGAAATTCGCGCGATCGTGGAACGTCTTGCCGTCGGTCGAAGCCTGGAGCTTTCCCGCGCCGAGCTTGTCGCTGCCGTCGGGCCGGCCGGTGATCACCGTGATCGACGTGATGGCAACCGACTCGTCGAAAACGAGCGTGAAATGATCCGTGGTACGCAGGTCCTGAACGGACAAAAAGTAGGTTTTGTTATCACCGTCGAAGGCAAGCTGGCGGATCTGCTTGGACGCCGTACCAAGCGTCGTTTCGATTGTCGCGGCGACCGGTGGCTTGCCCGGGCTGGTCTTGCGGGCGCCGCCGACCGCTGGCGAAACGGCGATACACACGATCGCAACCGAGAAGGAAAGCCGGGTGGAACGCTGCATGAGAGCCTTCTTCTTCACGACCGGATCGTGGAGGTCGAGGTCCTCCAAGAGCCCGATTCCTGAGGATTTCCTCAACAACGATTCCATCACTCGCCTCTTGCGGCGGCAAGTACCTGGTTCTGTGGGCGACAGTCGGTCCAGAACCTGGCGAGGAAGGTTTGGGCGGGATGAGGCCGGACAGGATGATCGAGCTGTTGGTGCGGCTCACGGACGTGCCCTGGCGGATCGAGCGGATGACCCGTTCGCGGGTCCAGCTTCGCGAGATAGTGTTCCCGCACGAATTGGTGATGGCCTCCATCTTGGACCCGTGGCTCTTCCGAGGCTGTCATGCCATCGTCGCTCGTGGTCGAGTGGTCTACGACGGCTCCCTCGAGCAGCCGATATCGCCTGAGGATCATCCGCGCAAGAAATGGTACATCAGAGAGTTGTGCATACGCGATCTGGCGTAGTCTCTCGACTCATGTTGATGACTGTCTGAGAGCGGCCCTCGCGCCATCTTCCGTCCTCGGGTTCGATGGGGAAATACATCCCCGGCACCGACCAGCCAGGGGGAGCCACGTTATCGACGATCTTCAGTCCTGGCAGGGGCTTCCCGTAGCCGCTTCAAGCCCGCGTCAGTGATCCGGCGGGGCCCGACATACGCAGGAGGTTTGATCCGTCGCTGGCCTTGATCAATCGGCGCTGGTATAATCAGGCAAATCCGTCCTTAACCCCGGGCGATCCCATGACGACAAAGCTATCCGACGAGTTGCGCCTGGCCCTCGAACAGGAAGGTGGTACTCCCGTCCACCTGGTCGATGCGACGACGAACACGGGCTATGTGATCATGCGGGCTGACCAGTACGAGAAGGTGAAGACCGTTTTCGAGCGGGAGGATCACGACTTCGATCCCTGCGAGGCGTATCCGTTCGTCGATGAGGTGATGCAGGAAGACGACGCCAACGATCCCACATTGGAAAGCTACCAGTCCTTCTCCAAGCAGGGACCATGATGCGGAGAGGGGATGTCGTCATTGTCGCGTTCCCGTACATGAGGGGAGGCGGGGGCAAGAATCGCCCGGCCATCGTCGTCCAGTGCGACCGGGACAATCATCGGCTGTCGAATACGATCGTCGCGATGATCACCGGCAATATACGCTACGCCCAGTCGGAGCCGACGCAACTTCTCGTCGATCCATCAACCACCGAGGGGAAATCATCGGGCCTCAGTTACGCGTCCGCGGTGAAGTGCAGTAACCTCTACACCGTCGATCAGCAGCACATACTTGCAACGATCGGCAGCCTGTCGCCGCCGCTCATGTCTGGGGTTGATGCCTGTCTGAAAGCGGCCCTCGCGCTGCCGTGAGGCCATCGAGGAAAGAAATAGGGTCGCGCCTGGACAGAACGAGAACGATGGAGTTCAGGGAGAAACGTCCTCGAACGTCATGTTGGACGCCAACTCAATGTCAGACAGCCCCCGCGCCGCCTCCCGCATTTTCTGAGAGGTTGGGGTCAAACCCGCGAGAGTACGGCAGCCCACCCGGCACGCGGGGTCGGTCTCGGTTGATCGAAGCCACGACATCATTCCCTGAGACGAGTATACCCCGTGGACCGGCTCCTTTACAGCGCACCGACCGTCTGTTAGGCTCGCTCATGCAGTCATGTCCAGGCCGTCCGGGGCGGGTTGCGCGCCCGGATTGACGACGAGAACGTGTCCCATGAGTTCCCAAGCCTCTGTCCATTCGATCGATGACCTCAAGGACTTGAGGGTTGCCCTGGCCTTGTACGGTGAGGACACTTTGGGAGCTCTCGGTGCGGTCGAGGCGGAGGTCCGCCGCACGCTTCGATGGCTCCAGGAGGAGCGCCCGTTTTACTGGCAGGAGCAGATCAAACGTCGGCGCGAGCAAGTCACCACGGCACGAGCCGAGGTCTTCAAGCGCAACCTTCAGAAGAAGGCCGATTATGCACCGCCGATGTCCGAGCAGAAGGAGAACCTGCGCAAGGCCGAGGCCAGCCTGCAAGACGCGGAGAAGCGGCTGGCCATGGTGAGGAAATGGCAACCCCTGCTCAATCACGCCGTCCTGGAGTATCACGCGAGCATCCAACGGCTCAAAGACCTGGCTGCCAGCGACGTCCCTCGCGCGGTCAACTTGCTCTCCAGGATGATCGACTCGCTGGAGGCATACCTCCGGGTGGTCGCTCCATCCGGCCTTGGCCCTCAAGCAGTCGCCGCGCCAGCCGCGGCCACGACGATGGCCATGGCCCAGCTCCACTCGATCGCGACGACGGTCCTCGACGAGGATGAGGCTGCCGCCACGGCCGAAGCCCAGGCCCGCGCAGAAGCTTCGAAACGTGCCAAGGCCCCGACCCCCGCCGAGGCCCCCACCGAGGAATTCGAAACTCCGCGAGCCGATGGAGGCGTTGGCGGATCCGAAACTTTGGCTGATTGAGCGGGCCGGGCGCGTGTTCGTGGAATCGCTTCCGCTTTGCATGGACAAGGTGACCTCGCATGGCAAACACGAGAGTCCTCGCCGGCTCGACCCGCCTGAGCCAGACCATACGAGTTCTGCGGGATCAGTGGCTGGTCACCGAGGCGACCTGGAACGACTCGGCCCGACAACGATTCGAGGAGCGCTATCTCGCTCCTCTGGACCCGGCCGTCGACGCCGCGGTGAACGGCTTGCAAAAGATCGCCGAGGTGCTCGACCAGGTCCGCCGTGACTGTTCCGACCGGAGTGAGGTATTGTGAGCACGACGACCACCAGCCCGGGAACGAGCGCCGTAGCGGAATCGAGCCCTCGCGTGACGGCGCACGCGCCGTCCGAACCCGAGGTCATGGGACGCGAGCGGGCAACGCTCTCGGAGATCCTTCGCCTGGTGGCCGAGCGCGCCCTGGCCGAGGCGAAGCTTGAGGGGGAAGCAGCCTCCAGTAACGCCACGGCCGACTCCGAGTACCAGAAGGCGCGCAAGGCCTTGGTCGAGAAGCTCGAAACACTCGATCGCGAAGCGCGGACGAACGACGAAAAACGACGGCGAGCGATCATCGACGCGGCGATCGAGGGCGAGGCCAAGGCCAAGGCGGAATTCGCCGCCGCCAGCCGCAAGATCGCCACCCTGTTCGAGAGCTTTCGCGACACGGCCAAGACCGATTACAGCGCCGGCAAGGCCGAGGCCGCCGCGACGTTCGACTCCGGTCAGAAAAAGGCCGCCAAGGAGCACGCCGCCAAGACCAAACCAATCGACGACAGTGCCCGTCTTGCCGACTCGACCCGCAATCGCCTCGCCTCCCTCGCCGCCGACTATCTAAAGTTCGGGCTTAACCCCGAGCCGCCAAAACCGTCGCCGGAGTCCTACGACAAGCTCGACGATCCCGGCGATGAGCTCTTCACACGTCTGACCCGGATGGAAACCCCGCTGAGACTGCTCGAAGGGTTGATCATCCCCAAGTCGCTGAAAGGTAAGCGAGAGGCCTGGATCTTCATCGTCTTGATCTTGATGATGGTCGGTCTGGTAGCGTATTTCGGGGGAGGCGAGCTGATCGGCATGGGCGCGGCCGCCGTGGCGGGCGCCACGATCGCTTTCCTGCTCCGCACCTGGCTTGCCAAGCTCTCCAAGTTCCAGCTCGAACGTGTGTATACGCCGCTCATGCAGAACCTGGCCGACGCCGATGGCCTGACTGCCTACTGCCGAAGCCTGGTCGATTCTGCATTCAAAGAGCAGCGCCGGCGTGTCACCACTCGCCGCGACGACGACCTGAAACGGGTTGAAGAGAACTACCGGCAGGCGTTCATCGCGGCCGAGGCTCAGCGCGACGAGCGTCTCCGCAAGATCAACGAGGTCTACGCCGAGGGGATGGTCGCCATCCAGACGAGACAGCAGCGCGACCTGCGCGAGGCCCTCGATGCGCACGACCGCCTCATGGCCGAGATTCGGGCCCGGTCCGAGACCAGTCCCCCCAAGCTCGACAATAAGTACAAGGCCCTCAAGGAGCAGATACGAACCGACCGCGACGCCGCGTGGCTCGCCACGGCCCAGCGCTGGCGCGAGGGAATGAAGCGCGCGGCGGCCGAGTTGGGCGCCGTCAACCTCGAGGTTGACGGCTACTGCCCCATCTGGAACGACCCGGCCTGGGCCGATCGCTCATTGCCCCGGCTCGTGCCGCCCGTGGTCCGTTTCGGGTCGGTCGAGATCGACCTCGCCTCTCTGCCGCAAGGCATCTCGGCCGATGCCAGGATGATGGAAGGCGTGCCATCCGCGTTCACCTTCCCCGCCCTCAGGCCGTTCCCCGCCGGCGCCAACCTGTTGATCGAGACGCCGGCCGAGGGCCGTGGGGCGGCCCTCGACGTGCTCCAGGCGTCGATGTTCCGGTTGTTGACGAGCCTGCCTCCGGCCCAGGTCCGATTCACGATCGTCGATCCGATCGGCATCGGTCGCAACTTCGGAGCATTCATGCACCTGGCCGACTTCGACGGCGCCCTCGTCACCAACCAGGTCTGGACCGATCCGCGCCAGATCGAGGAGCGGCTTGCGGACCTGGCGGCCCACATGGAGACGGTGACGCAGAAGTATCTGCGGAACGAGTACGCCACGATCGAGGAGTACAACGCCGTCGCCGAGGAGGTCGCCGAGCCGTACCGCGTGCTGGTCGTCGCCGACTTCCCCACCAAATTCGACGAGAAGTCAGCCGCCCGGCTGGCCGCGATCGCCGCCGGCGGCACCCCCTGCGGTGTTCTGACCTTGATTGCCGTCGACCTGTCCAAACCACTGCCGCCCGGCTTCCAGCTCGACGAGCTCCGCCCCTGCTGCGCCCACCTCACATGGGACAGCTCGCGGGCCCGGCTCGCCTGGGACGACCGCGACCTCGGCCACCACCCGCTGGCGCTCGATCCGCCTCCGCCCGGCGAGTTCGCCACGCGGCAGATTCAGAAGGTTGGCGCGGCCGCCAAGGACGCCAAACGCGTCGAGGTCCCCTTCGAATTCATCAGTCCTCCGCCCGCCGCGTACTGGACTCGGGACAGCCGGGCCGGAATCGATGTCCCCCTCGGCAAGGCCGGCGCGACCAAACGGCAGCACTTCGAGCTCGGTCAGGGTACCTCGCAACATGTCCTGATCGCCGGGCGCACCGGCTCGGGCAAGTCGACGCTGATGCACGCGCTGATCACCAACCTCGCCCTGAATTACAGTCCGGATGAGATCGACCTGTACCTGATCGACTTCAAGAAGGGGGTCGAATTCAAGGTGTATGCGACGCACGAGCTGCCGCATGCGAGCGTCGTCGCGATCGAGAGCGAGCGCGAATTCGGGATCAGCGTGCTGGAGCGGCTCGACGCCGAGCTGCGCCTGCGCGCCGATCGCTTCCGCGACGCGGGAGTGCAGGACCTGGGCGGCTACCGCAACGTCCCCGGTACGCCCCCCCTGCCCCGGATCCTGCTCATCGTCGACGAGTTCCAGGAGTTCTTTGTCGAGGAGGACAAACTTGCCCAGGAGGCCGCTTTGTGGCTCGACCGCCTGGTACGGCAGGGACGTGCCTTCGGCGTGCACGTCATCCTCGGCTCGCAGAGCCTGGGGGGGGCTTTCACGCTCGCCCGGAGCACACTCGGCCAGATGGCGGTCCGGATCGCGCTTCAGTGCAGCGAAAACGACGCGCACCTGATCTTGAGTGAAAACAACATCGCGCCTCGAATGCTCTCGCGCCCCGGTGAGGCGATCTACAACGACGCCAACGGAGCACCCGAGGGAAATCATTTCTTTCAGGTCGTCTGGCTCTCCGATGAGCGCCGGGAGGCGTACCTGAAGCTGCTGCACGAGCGCGCCCGCGAACGGAAACCGATCCTGTCGCGCACCCCGATCGTGTTCGAGGGGGACGCTCCGGCTGATCTGGCGCGCAACCCGTTGCTGCGCCAGCCGCTGGAGGATTCAATCTGGCCCGAGACGCCCCGCTCCGTCCGAGCCTGGGTCGGCGATGCGGTCTCGATCAAGGAACCGACCTCGGCCCTGTTCCGCCGCCAGGGAGGAAACCATCTTCTGATCGTCGGCCAGAACGAGGAGGCGGCGCTCGGGGTTGCCGTCTCCACCCTCTTGAGCCTGGCGGCCCAGCTCGCTCCGGCCGGCTCCGACTCGGTCCGCCAGGGGGCCCGATTCTTCGTGCTCGACGGCACCCCGGAAGACCATCCCAATGCGGGCGTGCTTCTCCGCGTGGCGGCCGCCTTGCCCCACGGCGCCAGAGCCGGCGGCTGGCGCGAGGTGCCGCAGATCCTGGCCGCCGTCGCCGCCGAAGTTCAGCGCCGTCAGGAGGCAAAAACCGACGGCCCCGAGCTGTTCTTGTTCATCCACGACCTGCCGCGGTTCCGCGACCTTCGCCGCCGCGAGGACGATTTCAGCTTCTCGCGCCGCGAGGAGGAAGCCGCCCCTCCCGACCATCTCGATCTGATCCTTCGTGAGGGGCCAGTCCTGGGCGTCCATCTCGTAACGTGGTGCGACTCGGTGAACAACCTGAACCGCTATTTTACTCACCAGGTCCTGCGCGAATTCGAGATGCGCGTGCTCTTCCAGATGAGCCCCGCCGACTCCGGCCACATGCTCGACGCCCCGCACGCCAGCAAGCTGGGGCCGCATCGCGCGTTCTTCGTCAGCGAGGAACAGAACCGCCACGAGAAGTTTCGTCCCTACGGCATTCCCTCAACTGACTGGCTGGGCTGGGTCAGCGAGCAGCTCTCCAAAAGGACGTAGGACGCCCTTTTGATGGCCAGCGGCCAGCTCGTCCGCGCGAATAATGGATCCGCCTCTCGGTACGAAACGGTAAAGCCGGCTCGCCTGACTTTGTTGCGGGGCCTGTCTTGATCGGGGCGAGAGGGATGAGAGGCACCGGCGCGGGAACGCCGACATTTGCGAGGCCAACATTTTCGGGCGCAATGCCAGCGGCGATCTGGTGCGCGGCAGCCGTGGACTTGTCGATCTTCCGGCTCCGCTCGCTCGTGTCGTATCGCAAGCGAGCCACCAGACTGTAGAACCCCTCCTCCCACACGGAGATTTTTTTCCAGGCGCTGCGATCGATGCCGAAGTGCGCGGCGCAGCGGCCTGGATCGATTACCGGGGCTGGCAAATCCTTCGGCCAACCGAACGCACGGCGCTGCTGGAGAGCGTGCAGGACGGCCTGCGCCAGCGCGATCTGCCCTCGCAACGAGGGATGCATCGCGTCTTGAAAGAGCTCATCGTCCAGGAGACCGTGACGACCAATCGCATGAAAATAAGACTGCCCGTCGATCAAGATACAACTATGGCGGGCGGCCACGTCACGGTAAACCTGCTGAAAGGGGGTTGGGCAACGCATTGGATAGCCGTCCAGATCGCGGGCCGCGACGTAGTGAAGGTAAGCTAGATCCCAGGCGGACGCTCGCTCGAGGAGCTGGGCCAGGCGATAGTGCGCCTCGGCGAACGAGGGTTGAAGGGAAAGCAGCGCCCGGTATGCCTTCATGCTGTCCGAGGGATCGTCCGCTTCCAGCCGGCGTGCGTCCAGAAACGCACGCCGAAACGATTCGCGCTGGCTGCGCGGCGTGCTGGGCGAAAGAAACGAGCGGTTCGGCTCGAAGCTCGCATCATTGGACGGCGGCAGGATCAGGATCGGCAGCGCACCGACCCGCTCCGCAAAGGATACGATCTCCTCCAGCCGCTGGCGGAAATCGACCAGCAGCGTCTTGTATTCGAGGGGTGTGTACACAGGCACGTCGACCAGATGTCGCTTTGCATGCGAGGGCGGCAGTGCGAGCCGGCACTTGTCCGCCGACTCTCGGATCAGGCCGCAAAGCGGCGAGAGACGCTCCGCCCGATCGACGAGCTCATCCCAGGAGCTCGGGATCTGGTCGGCGAAGTAGTGGGGATGCTCGCGAGAGCCGAAAAGGCGCGATTGGAACTCATTGTGGGCGCCGTAAATCATCAATATTTCGGGGCGACGACTCAAGTCGGCGAGCGCCTCGTGCTGCTTCTCCAGGGTATCGCCCGACTTGGCCAAAACGTTGAGTCGGATCGGTCGAGCGGGGATGGCCTCCCCGAGCTGCCAGGCGATGATTTTTCCGATCGATAGCCATTTCTGGAAGGGAACACCTTGCGCGCTCGACTCGCCCAGCACGACCAGATCGATGGCGGGGTCGGCCGGCTGGTCGGTGAATTCCGTGGGCAGCTCGATCTCCTGGGGTGGGCCGGGGAACCGAAACCGACGATCCTCGCGCGGTTGTGCTCGAAGACCCCCGACCGGCATCGCGGTGGTCCGATGGGACCGGTACTGCCAGACCGCGCTGACTGCCTCGGCCATGCCCAACCCCAACACGAGGACGAGAGCGCATAAAAGCCCGCAGGCGACAGCCGGCCGGCTCGTCCCCTTTCGCCGCCCTCGAAAATAGAGAGCACACAGCACGGGCGTCAGAAGAACAGTCACAACCACAGTCACGGCGTAGACGATTTCAACCGCGATCAGAAAGATCAGTTGAGTCTGCCAAAAGATCCATTTTGGAATCCGATACCTGATCGAGGACCAGTCAACAAAGCACAAGGAAACGAGGGTGGTCAGGCAGATCAGGAGCAACGTCAGCTTCCTGACCCGAGTGCGAATTGAGTTTTGACTCGCCTGGGACACGAGATGTTCCTTCTTGGCGGATCGCCGTGGAGCGATCGCTTTTCAATGACAGTACGCCGGGGATGATCCATCGTCACCCCCGGATCGCGAAGTGAACAGCCGAGATCGACATCCATTGACGATACCCAGGCCAGCAAGCCCGTCAAGATCCTTGGGCTTGTCGCCGGCTTTGGGAACTGCCGATTCACGACGCCTGAGCGTTCATTTGCGCCGGCGATTCCGACCGGCTCGGCGATGCGGTTCGCTCCCTCGCGGAGTCGCTCGCCCGATCTCGGGTCGTGTCTTCTGCAGGGATTCCGCGCACGTCGAGGGACCGCAAGACAACGTGCTCTCCTTCGGACAGGCCCCCGGTGACCTCCAGGAGATCCGTCGTGGCGCGGCGGGTCGTGATCGCGCGGCGTTCCAACCTGTTGGAACCGACGACGTAGCACGACTGCCGGCCTTGGACGACCGACACGGCCTCAACGGGGATGACGAGCGCGTCCGGGACCCGGCCGGTGTCGAAGAGCACGGCGGCCGACATGAACATCCTGACGCCGGGCGGCGTTTCGTCGAGTCGAACCCAAACGACGAAGCGTTTCACTTTCTCGTCGTCCATCTTCCAGTTCACACTCGGCAACTGGTTGATCGCCGTAACCTGGCCGGGAAACACGCGTCCGGCCAGCGACGGGACGCTGATACCGGCCGTCATCCCGACCCGGACCCGAGAACCCATCGACTCAGCGACCGACACCATGACCTCCGCCTGGGTGAGGTCGGATAGGCGGAACATCCCCTGATCCTGATAAACACGGTCCCCAGGCTGGAGTGGGGGCGCCCACGGGGAGCCTTCGTTCGTGTGGAGGACGACGCCGGCTTGTGGTGCTCGGATCGTGCAGTTCTCGATCTGCTTCCGGAGGGCGATCCGGCCTTCGAACTCCTTGGTAAACTGGGTCACCAACCCTTCCTGATACTCGCGCAACCCGATCCTGGCGGTCTCGAACACCAACTGGGCCTGAAGGCAGATCGCCCGCACCTGGTTGACGATGATCTCTTGCTGACGTGCCAGCTCCTCGAATTGCGAGGAATCCAACCGGCAGAGCTCGTCCCCTTTTTTGACGAGCGCGCCATTGCTGACCAGGCTCAGGATCGTTGTGCCGTCCGAGTCGGTGATGTCCTCGACCTGACAGGCGACGGTCGTAAACCTGACCGGCTCGAGGTCCCCGCCGGCAAGAAGCGTTGTATCCAGGTCGTCACGCCGGACGGCGACCCACTCGATGTTGTCGATCGATCGAGCCGCCTCCCGCCGCCGCCCGAACCCGAACCAGGCCGCCGCAATCACGGCCAACGCGACCGAGACCCAGAGCCAGACCGATCTCCTCGACCTCATGCGAAACCGGCTCGCCATCGATCGCCTCACCTGTTCTCGAATCGGACGCGCTCACGCCCTCGGACCGGTGAAAAACACGGGCTTCTGCTGTCGACGACAATTGTAAGAGCATGTCCTACAATTGTCAAGTGTTCTGAAGACCCGTTGGCTCGTCCTGTCCCGAGCTGCGAACGCCGGCGCCCACAGACCCGGGCCGAACAAGATTCCCGCCCGGCAGCCGAATCCCCTTCCGGACACGGGGCCCGAGTTCATGTCTTCTTCGAGAGATAGTCGCATGGCGATTGAAGGGCGGGAAACTCAGAATCAGATCGACTGGCGGAGGATGCACGCGCTGGGGTTGCCGGCGGGTAGCGTCCGGGCCCTCCTGGCGGTTCTGGTATTTGCAACGGTCTGGGGGATGCTGCTGGTGAGACCGTCACAGGAGGTGCCGGATTACCTCAGCGCCCTGATGTTCGTGATCATGGGCCACTACTTCGCGACAAGAAAGCGGTACGCGGCGGTCGCGGTGCCCGGGGACGAGCCGGGTCCGCCGCCCTTGTTCTTGCCGAGAGGCAGCATCCGGCTGCTCCTCGCCAGCGGCTCGGCGGCGGTCGCGGTGGTGCTCTACCAGAGGGGCGTGTTGACTAGGATCGACAGCAACCCGGGGGTGACGACGCTGCTCCTGGTCGGCGGGTTCCTGATCGGCGTGATCCTCAACGCCTTGACCGGCTGGTGGCGGGCGCGCGTCAATCGAAGGCACAGGGCCATCGAGGACATGCAAGCCTTGGCCGCCATGGGGGCTGGGGTGGTGCTGGTCGCCTTGGTCTGGAACCGGATGTTCCCCGTCGTCCCGCTCGAACAAGTCGACGCCATGTTCAACCGCTGGGGCCACCTCGGCCGACTCGGCCCGGAGCACCTACTGGCGGCGGTCATCGGGTTCTATTTCGGTTCGCGGTCGTAACGCATCACCCACCAGTAGGCCGGTTCCCCCCCCCGTCCCACTGGTCATCGTCGCCCCTGCGAGCCTCGCCGGCGTCCAGACAAGGGGAGCCCGGGACCCCTTCATCTGTTTGCAAGTGTCATTCCGCCCCGATGAACAGTTTTCAGCCAGGCCCGGAGTAAGGCGGAAGTGTCCGGCCGGGTCAGCGAGTCGGCGAGACGTTTTCATCGAACGCGCTTCACCACCGAGCCGGCGGACCCGGTCGCGAGGCGATGAATAGGTGGACGATGGACAGGGAGTCAGAGCAGCATTTCTTTAGCTCGCTAAAATCGGTATCGTTTCAAACATCCGACAGCGATTGCCCGACACGGGATGAGGCCCATCATGAAAGCTCTTCGCGTGGTGTTCCGGTTGGGGCTGCTGATCGGGCTAGGGATCGAAATCCCGGGCTTGCCCGCGACCGCACAGACCACGTCACCGAAGGCAGCGCAACCCCCAGCACCGGGATTGCGAAAGCTCTCCGTCGACGACGCCAGACGCGCCGAGGAACTGGACAAAGCCGTCGTGGCGGCCCTGAAGGCCGATCGCTGGGATGATGCGATCGAGCGGGCAGAGGAACTGCTCGCCTTGCGGACGCGGGTCCAGGGGCCGAAGTACTTCGAGACGGTGAACGCCGAGTGGCTCCTCAAGACGCTCCGCCGGGTGGCCCCGATGCCGGAGGCGGATCGAGTCGCCTACAAATCGGCCAATACCATGAATGGGCAAGCGACAATCCTCAAGGACCAGGGGAAGTACGCCCAGGCCCTGCTGCTGGTGGAGAAGGAGCTGGAGATCCGCCGCCACCTGTTCACCGACGACCACCCCGACACCGCCCGAAGCTACAACAACGTGGCGTACATCCTCAACGCCCAGGGGAAGTACACCCAGGCCCAGCCGCTGTTCGAGAAGGCGCTGGAGATCAACCACCGCCTGCTCACCGACGACCACCCCGACACAGCCCAAGGCTACGACAACCTGGCGCAAAACCTCTACGCCCAGGGGAAGTACGTCGAGGCCCGACCGTTGTTCGAGAAGGCGCTCGAGATCCGGCGCCGCCTGCTCACCGACGACCACCCCGTCACCGCCCAAAGTTACGGCAACGTGGCGGTCAACCTCAATACCCAGGGTAAGTACGCCCAGGCCCAGCCGCTGTTCGAGAAGGCGCTGGAGATCAACCGCCGCCTGCTCACCGACGACCACCCCCTCACCGCCGACGGCTACAACAACGTGGCGAACAATCTATCCGCCCTGGGGAAGTTCGCCGAGGCCGAGCCGCTGTTGGAGAAGGCGCTGGAGATCCGCCGCCGCCTGCTCACCGACGAACACCCCAACACCGCCACCAGCTACCACAACCTGGCGGCCAACCTCGTCCACCAGGGGAAGCATGCCCAGGCCCAGCCGCTGTTCGAGAAGGCGCTGGAGATCCGCCGTCGCCTGCTCACCGACAACCACCCCGACACCGCCACCAGCTACGTCGGCGTGGCGTACAACCTTGACGAGCAGGGGAAGTACGCCCAGGCCCAGCCGCTGTTCAAGAAGGCGCTGGAGATCAATCGCCGCTTGCTGACCGACGACCACCCACACACCGCCACCAGCTACATCCACCTGGCGGGCAACCTCTTCCACCTGGGAAAGTACGCCGAGGCCCAGCCGCTGTTCGAGAAGGCGCTGGAGATCCGCCGCCGCCTACTCACCGATGACCACCCCGACACCGCCATCGGCTACAACAACGCGGCGGTCAACCTCAATGCCCAGGGAGAGTACGCCCGGGCCCAGCCATTGTACGAAAAGGCCCTGGAGATCAATCGCCGCTTGCTCACCGACGACCATCCAGGCACCGCCTCTTCCTACGACCATATGGCGGTCAACCTCCATGCCCTGGGTAAGTACGCCCAGGCCGAGCCGCTGCTCGAGAAGGCGCTCGAGATCCGCCGCCGCCTGCTCACGGAAGACCACCCCCACACCGCCGCCACCTACGGCAAGATGGCGACCAACCTCAACGCCCAGGGGAGGTTCCTCGAGGCGCGAGACCGATGGCTGCGTGCGGTGAACAGCCTGGATGCGGCCCGGCTCCGGATCGCCTTCACCGGACTGGAACGAGCCGGCGCCGAGAAGTCAGTGCGCTCCGCCCTGGCCGCCGTGCTGGCCCGGCTCGGTCAGCCGGCGGAGGCGTGGCAGCCGCTGGAGGAAGACCTGGGCCGGGGCTTGCTCGACGAGCTGGCCGCCCGCCAGGACCGACGGCTCACTCCCGCCGAGCAAGCGCGCCTCCGCGAATTGACCGCGGCGCTGGAGCAACTCGACCGGCTTGTGGAGACGACGCCCAAGAATCTGGGCAAAGCTGAGCGAGCGAAGCGGTTCGAGGATTTGAAACACCAGCGCGAGCTGGCCAGCATCGCCCTGGGTGAGTTCCAGGCCAAGCTGGTTCAGGAGTACGGCCCGCTAGCAGGGCAGGTCGCCAATCTCAAGGAAATCCAGACGGCGCTGCCCCCCGATGCCGCCTTGGTCGCCTGGGTCGATATCCCACCTGTGGGACCGAACGCGGCCGACCCCGACGGCGAGCACTGGGGTGTAGTCGTTCGCTCCCGGGGCATCCCGGCATGGGTCCCGATCGCGGGGACCGGCCCCGACGGGCTGTGGACCAAAGATGACACCGAGCTCGCGGCCCGAGTCCGGACGGAGCTGCGGATACGGCCCGGCCCGGGCTCGGCGGATCTGCGGCCCCTGGTCGAGAGATTACGCACCCAGCGCCTCGAGTCGCTGGCGAAGGCACTGGGCGCCACGACTGACGGCCTGCCGACGGCCCGCCGGCTGATCGTCCTACCTTCCCGGGCCATGGCGGGCATCCCGATCGAGGCGCTGCTCGCCCCCGACGACACCCGCACGGTGAGCTACGCACCTTCGGCCACCGTGTTCAAGTACCTGCGGGAACAGCCCCGGCCCGATCGCCATGCCGGCCTGCTGGCCCTGGGCGACCCGATTTACGAGCGTCCCGACAAATCGAGCGCCCCCAAGCCATTGCCCGACCATGGCCTGCTTGTCAACGTGGTGGCACCAGGCTCCAACGCTGCGAGCCACGGCTTGAAGCCAGGGGATGTCTTGCTGGAATACAACGGAATGCCGCTGAACAAGAAGGACGACCTCAAGGTCGTCGCCGAGGACCAAAAGCCGATCGGCGTCGACGTCTGGAGGGACGGCCAGTCCTCCCACCGAGAACTGGCCCCCGGCAAGCTCGGCGTCGTGCTCGACCCCCGTCCGGCACCGGTTGCGATCGCCGAGCAGCGCAAGCTGCAACAGGTACTCGTAGCGGCGCGATCGGGCGACGAGGACTTCGCCTCCTTGCCCGGAACGCGGTACGAGGTCGAGGCGCTCGCCCGTCTCTTCCAATCCGACGATCGGCCCACGCGGATCCTGCTCGGGGCAGACGCGAGCGAGCCCGAACTGGACCACATGGCGACCTCGGGCGAGCTGGGTCGGTTCGGCTTTATCCACCTGGCGACGCACGGGGTGATCGACGAAGACGTTCCCGCACGCTCCGCCGCGATCCTGACCCAGACAGGCTTGCCTGACCCGCTGCAGCAGGCCCTGAACCACAAGCCGGTCTTTGACGGCCGGCTCTCGGTCCGCGAGATCCAGCGCGGCTGGGACCTGAAGGCCGAGCTGGTAACGCTCTCGGCGTGCGAGACCGCCCTGGGCCGTGACGCCGGCGGCGAGGGCTTTGTTGGGTTTACACAGGCCCTCTTGATGTCGGGCACGCGGAGCGTGTGTCTGTCGCTCTGGAAGGTCGACGACACGGCGACGGCCCTCTTGATGCAGCGGTTCTACAAGAACCTTCTGGGCCGACGCCCCGGGCTCGCCGGCCCGTTGCCGAAGGCGGCGGCCCTCCGCGAGGCGAAGGCATGGCTGCGCAGTCTCCGCCGCGCGGAGGTGCTGGCCCTGACGGCGGAGCTGTCGGGCGGCGTCGCGCGGGGCAAGGGTGCGAAGGCACGTCAACCGGACGAGCTGGCCGCCGCGGTCCCTGCCGGCGGGGACAACGACCGGCCGTATGCGCCCCCGTACTTCTGGGCCGCGTTCGTGCTGTCTGGCGATCCCGATTGATCCCCGGCTGATTAATTCGGCACGGCTTCCACGAAACGTTCTATGGTAGGGCATGCTTCCCTGTATTCGTTCGTTAGCCGATCACTCAGACTTTGAGGATTCAGTCCCGTGACCTTAGCAATCGAGCGCAGAGCCTCATTTCGATCCGAAACGGTCAACAAGCAAACAATCGTGCAGTTTATGGACTGGACAGCACGTCAAATTACAGGGTCAAAACTCGTCAACATCAGCGAGACGGGCGCCCTGATCCTCACCGATAAGCTGCCCGCGTTGTATCAACCGCTCTGGGTGCGAGTTGAGAACGCACCGGCAGCCGGTTGGATCGCGGCCGAGACCATTCGCTTCGGCAGTCCCGAAGAGGTTGGAATCAGATTCTATCGTCCTTGTCCTTGGAACTTCCTCATGGGGGCGACCTTCCGGCGTTCAATCCCGAACGTCGCCGACGACCAGAAAGTGCCTCCATTCGTGGATGAAGGGAAATCAGAAGACACGGCGCCGCGCGAGAACCCCTGATGAGAGTGAGGAGTCGGGTCGACGATCGATCATGGCCTGGTCGGTTGTTCCCTCGCCGAAGCAGAGGCCGCCGCCGGGAAACAAAGCGTTCTCACGTCTCTGGACGGGTCCTGTCGCGATGCATCGCAAGCGCGCCCGGAAGGATTCGAACCTTCAACCTTCGGATTCGAAGTCCGCGACTCTATCCATTGAGCTACGGGCGCCAGTTCTATCAACTATACCGCTGGCGATGAGTCTAGCAAGTCCGTCACCATGAGAGAGTTCCCTCCGTTCTCGCATCAGGAATCAGTGATCGTCTGATTGAATTGCTCAATCAAGCAAGGAAACGTGGCCCATCCATGCGTTGCGCGGCTTGACGTTCCCATCCCGCCTGACTAGCCTGAAGTGATTAAATCGATCAGAATGAAAGAGTCCCTGGACAAGGTTCCATGCCGAAAACACCTACGATTTCCTTCATCAGCCTGGGCTGTTCGAAAAACTTGGTTGACTCGGAACGGATGCTCGGGCTGCTGGCCTCCGACGGTTACGCGATCGTGCCCGACTCGGAGCCGGCCGACCTGGTGGTTGTCAATACCTGCGGCTTCATTGACTCGGCGCGTCGGGAATCGATCGGCGTGATCGAGGAAATGCTCGAGCGGAAGCGGTCGGGCGAGGTCAAAGGGGTGATCGTCGCCGGCTGTCTGGCCGAACGCCAGAAAGAAACTTTGCTCGATCAATTCCCCGAAGTCGACCAGGTCGTCGGGGTGTTCGGGCGCGACGAGATTGTCCGGGTGGCGAACCGGCTCCTGGGTGGCCTGAACGAGCAGCGCGGGTTGTTCAGGCCGGCCCCGATCCAGGCACAGGAGGACCGGGCTCGGCTCAGAATCACTCCGCGGCACCTGGCTTACCTCAAGGTCTCGGAAGGATGCGACCGGTTCTGTACGTTCTGCGCGATTCCACTGATGCGCGGCAAGCACCTGACCAAGCCGATCGAGGAGGTGGTGGCCGAGGCGGAAGAGCTGGCCGGCGACGGTGTCCGCGAGTTGATCCTGGTCGCCCAGGACATGACCTATTACGGCCTCGACCTCTACGGCCGGCCCCGGCTCGCCGAGCTGTTGCAGGCGCTCGAACAGGTCGAGGGAATCGACTGGCTCCGCATCCTCTACTGCTATCCCCAATTCTTCACCGACGAGCTGTACGCCGTCCTGGGCGGGTCTCGAAAGATCATCCCTTATCTGGACATGCCGCTCCAGCACATCAATGACCGGTTGCTCAAACTCATGAACCGGCGGCACACCCGGCAGGAGAGCGAGGCGATCATCGCCCGACTGCGGGCGACAATGCCCGGGCTGGTGCTGCGAACGACGTTTATCGTCGGTTTTCCGGGCGAGACCGACGCTGAGTTCGCGGAGCTCCTCGAGTTCGTCGTGGCGACGAATTTCGAGCGCTTGGGCGCCTTTACTTTTTCGCTCGAGCCCGATACCCCGGCGGCCCTGCTCGGCGAACACTTGCCGGACGAGGTCAAGCTGGAGCGACGGGATCGACTGATGGCCGTGCAGCAGCCGATTGCGTTCGCGTTCAATCGGAGCCTGGTGGGCCAAACCCTCGATGTCCTGATCGACGCGCCGGCGCCGGAAGGAAGACACCTCTGGCTGGGCCGGACCTACGCCGACGCTCCCGACGTCGATGGAACCACGTGGGTCCGATGCACTCATGTTCAAAAGGGCGATCTGGTCGAATGTGAGATCGTCGGAACTGACGACTATGACTTGATCGCCCGGCCATCGTCGACGTCGCGACCCAGAAGGCGGAAGGCCCGGCCCGGACCTCGGCGCAAGCCGCACGCATCGCTGGCAATCCTCGATGGCATGTAGGGAATTGTGATTCGCCGGAATGCCGTGCTTTTCGCAGTGCGCAGCGTGTTTGATTCTCCCCCAAGCGAGTCCGGTGTTTGCCATGAATCGACCGGAGAATCTCGTCGCAATGGTCGCACGAGTGCCGCGAAGGTTCTGGAACGTCCCCAACACGTTGACCGTCAGCCGGCTTGTCCTGGCTGTGTGCGTGTTCGTGAACATCAGCTCCGGGGCATACGCGTGGGCGCTGGCGATCTTCGGGCTGGCCGCGGTGACCGACGCTCTCGACGGTTACTTCGCCCGGTTGCTCAAACAAGACACGCCGCTCGGCCGCCAGCTCGACCCGTTGGTCGACAAGGTCATCGTCTCCGGTTCCTACATCTATCTGGCCACGATTGACGGCACCAAGGTGATGCCGTGGATGGTCACGGTCATCGTCGTCCGCGAGCTTTTGATTCAGGGTTTACGAAGCCACCTGGAAGGGAAAGGCCAGCCTTTTGGGGCTCGTACGACCGGCAAGCTCAAGATGCTCGTTCAGTGTCTATCGATCTCGGCCGTCCTGCTGTGTCTGGCCATCGAGCCCACTCCCCCGCCCGCCTGGTTGTCCATCCGCGATCTGCTCACCTGGCTGGCGGTCGCATTGACGCTGTACAGCGGCTTAATCTACGTTTGGGTCGCGCTGCCCAAACTGCGCGGCCAGGCATGACGTCCGTCATCCGGCCGGCTCCCACACGATCATCCTGACCGGGCGAACATCGATGGAATGGTTGGAATCACTGGTCCTCGGTTTGGTGCAGGGCGTCACGGAATTCCTGCCCGTTTCGAGCGACGGCCATCTCTTGCTCACGCAGAACGTATTCACCGGGCTGACCGGTGTGCGGCATACCGGCAAGGAAAACTTGTTCTTCGACGTCATCCTCCACCTGGGCACCACGGCGGCGATCCTGGTCTATTATCGCGCCATCATCGCGACGGGTTTGCGCGGGCTTCTCGGTGCGGACGACGTCGCCGCCGGCTTTCGCCGCCCGGAGGTCGTCCGGGTGGGGCTGCTGGCGGCCGTCGCGACTTCACCGCTGATTCCGCTCGCGCTCTTTTTCAAGAAGGCCATCGAGGCGACGTTCGAGGGGATCACGGTGGCCGGCTTCGGGTTCTTGATCACCGCGGCCGTCCTGCTCCTCACCGCCTTGCTAAGCCGCCGCGACGGGCCCAAGGGGCCGGCCGAAACAACCTGGCTCGATGCCTTGTTGATCGGTCTCGCCCAGATGTTCGCCCCCTTGCCGGGCGTCAGCCGGAGCGGGCTGACCATCGCCGCGGCGCTCTTGCTGGGTCTCTCGCGCACCTGGTCGGTCGGCTTCAGCTTGCTGATCGCCGTGCCGGCCATCCTCGGGGCGGCCGTGTGGGAGTTAAGACATATCAACCCGGCCGCCCTGACTGCCGATCACGTGGCCCAGGCGGTCGCCGCGACCATCCTGGCGGGCGTCGTCGGCTATTTCGCGATCATGTGGCTGACCAGGATCGTCCGGTCCGGTCGGATCTGGTATTTTTCTGTCTACTTGGCCGTGCTGGCGCTCATCGTCTTGACGACCGTCGCGATCGGCCGATGGCCCGTGTAAACAACGGCCCATGTGCGATCGATCGGTTAAGGACCTCTCTCCCAAGTGACGCTTAGTTTTTCCAAAAAAAGTAGCCGTTCACCGGTGTTGTTCCTTTGAGGTGAAGGATGAAAGAAGAGGAAGAGATGCCCCGAAGGGGCCAAAACAGATCAGCCCAGGGCGTTGCCCTGGGCTGGAATGTTGCGGCCCCTTCGGGGCGAGGAATAGTAGCCGCTCACCGACGAGGATCCGGGCCACACCGAGTCAAACGAGGTCCTCGCGTATCAGGCGCAGGTCCCTGAGAACCGGGGCTATGTACTCTTGCTCAACCGGACCATCAAGAAAATGACGGCCGACGAGTTCGAGACCGCGCCCCGGCCGGCGGGGTCGAAGGAAGGCACTCCCGAGTCGGCCGGCAAGAAATGACAACTTATTGAGCGTCAGGTTAATCGGTTCCGCTTGATTTTCAGGTACGCAAACCGGCGGCTAGCGCCGTACCGCTGACGAGAACGCTCCGCCGCCGTCACCGGCAAGATCGATGTGCGAGGGTTGGCGGAATCGGAGGGCGCATG
>JBIOJM010000080.1:0-31668 GCA_044450785.1 Isosphaerales bacterium | reverse complement strand
CATTCCTACCTTCGAAAACCCGCTCGACCGGTTTATCAAGCAACAGGGAACCGACTATCACTTTGTCTCGATGCTGGCACGGAATACGGGTGCCGTGTTCTATCTGGACCCGGGCCCCAAGCCCGGCTCGAGCACGGCGTACTTTGGTCCGGACATCAGCAAGATGTTCGGCGGCCCGCAGCCGGCGCTGAGCATCAATCTGGATGCCAGCACGAACATCGACTCACTCAGCTTCTCTTACGATGGCACGCTGGCCACGCAATACCTCGTCACCATCATCGAGCCGACAACCAAGATTCCCATTCCCATTCCGGTGCCCAATATCGACTTGCTGAAGGCGCCCCTGGCGGCGAACGCACCCACGCCCTTGCGAAGCCAGCAGTTGAAGCCGATCGCCAATGAGAATCCGGCGGGCGCCGCCTTGGCCGCTCTGGCGTCGCTCTTCCAGACGGCCGACGTGATCAGCGCCAGCGGGCAGCTCGATGTTTTGCGTTATGGGCAGATCTTCAAGGCCAGGCAGCTCGCCGCGGTGCGCGGCGCCGGCCAGTATTATGACGGCAAGTACTACGTGACGAGCGTCACCCATAACATCAAGCGTGGAGAATACAAGCAAAGCTTTAGTTTGTCGCGGGGTGGCACAGGATCATCCGTTTCCACGGTGAGTGTATGAGAGAAGGTCCCAAATACTACGGCATCTATCGGGGCACGGTCATCAACAACATCGATCCCATGTTCCTCGGTCGGATCATGGCGACCGTGCCCGACGCGGGCGGCATCACGCCTTCCACCTGGGCGACGCCCTGCGTGCCGCTGGCCGGCAAGCAGATGGGAACCTTCATGGTGCCTCAAATCGGCGCCGGAGTCTGGATCCAGTTCGAGGCCGGCGACCCGGATCGTCCCGTGTGGAGCGGAGGTTGGTGGGGCGTTGCCGCCGAGATTCCGGCGCTGGCCTTGGCGGGCGTGCCCGGAGACCCGAACATCGTGATTCAGACCACGCTTCAAAACGCGATCGTGATAAGCGATCTGCCCGGTCCCACGGGCGGCATCATGCTCAAGAGTACAACCGGCGCCACGATCATCGTCAACGACACCGGCATTTACATCCAGAACGGCAAGGGGGCGAGCATTGTCATGGTAGGTCCGTCGGTAACCATCAACGCCGGCGCCCTTGTTGTTATTTAGAGGGCGTGACTTCAGGGGAATACGTTATGCCAGGATTTCTCGTTCATGTCGGTGCGTCGGTAATGTGCGCGCATGGCGGGCAGGCACAGCCGACCGTGCCGAATCCGCGCGTGACCGTCACGGGACAGCCCACGGTCACGATTGCGGCGCCCTATGTGGTGGCCGGCTGCGCACTGCCGCCTCCGCCCGCCGCGAATGGCCCTTGTGTGACGGGGCAGTGGCTGGTCGGCTCGGTTCGAGTCACCTCCAACGGGCAACCGTTAGTCGTCTTCAGCAGCCAGGCGATCTGTGCTCCCTCGGGCACACCGCTTTTGATCACCGTGACGCAGACGCGGGTCACCGCGATATGAGGCCCGATGAACATCGACTTCCCCTTTCACTTTGATTCACGCGGCCGGACCGCGACGACGACCGACGACGATCATATCCGCGACATGATCGAGGAGTTGCTGTTCACCAATCCCGGCGAGCGCGTCAACCGGCCCGATTTTGGCAGTGGCCTGTTGCAAATGGTCTTCGCTCCCAACAGTCCCGAACTCGCCGCGGCGTTGCAGTTCACCATGCAAGCGGCACTGCAACGCTACCTGGGCGACCTGATCGACCTGCAATCGCTCGAGGTGAGCGTGCAAGATTCCACCCTCAACGTGGTGGTCGGTTACGTGGTGCGGCGCACGCAGGAAACCCAAACCGAGACTTTCCAGCGACAGGGTGTTCAATGAGCGGAGCGGTGAGGCCGAACGAATTGGTGAGACCATGATCGACGCTGACCTGAGCTGCCGCAAAGAGGAACGTCGCGATGCCGTCCGCGCCGCCAGTCTGTTCGGCCTTGACTACGCCGAGGTCAGCGACGACCAACGCACGGTCTACGTCTATTTCCTCGGCAAAGCGCCCAAGCAGATCGAGAAGGCCAACATTCGTCTTCAGGGCGGGCAGCGCATCCGCGACGTTCAGGTCGTGAATCTGTTGGTCCATCGCCAGACCGATCCGACGCTCGACGATTACATGGAAGTCGCGGTGAACAAGCCCGGCGACTTTTCCACCTACACTCTCAGCGTGGTGAAGCTCGACGACCATGGTAATCCCACCAGCCAACCCGCGGACGGCTTCGACTCGCGCTACGACGCGGTGGACGTCAGTTTCAAAGCCGCTTGCCCGACCGGACTCGATTGCAAGCCCCAGAATGTGTGCCCGCCGCCCCAGCGCACCCAGCCCGAGATCAACTATCTCGCCAAGGACTACGCAAGCTTCCGCCAGTTGATCCTCGACCGCCTGGCGCTCGTCATGCCCCGATGGCAAGAGACCCACGTGCCTGACCTGGGCATCGCCCTGGTGGAGATCCTGGCCTACGTGGGCGACTATCTCAGCTACTACCAGGACGCGGTGGCGACCGAAGCGTATCTCAACACCGCCCGCCAGCGCATCTCCGTCCGCCGCCATGTGCGTCTGGTGGATTATGCCATGCATGACGGCTGTAATGCGCGCGCCTGGGTCACGGTTGATTCCGAAGCGAACCCACCGGGTACAAGCATCCCACTCGACTTGAAGCAAGTCTATTTCATCACGCGGTTCCCGGGCGTGCCGCCCAGAAACATCCTGACAAACAACGATCTGGTCAACGTGCCGGCCTCGAGCTTCGATGTCTTTCAGCCGCTCCGGCCCGCCAGTGGAACGTTCTGGATCTACCAGGCGCACAGCAAGATTTCTTTTTATACATGGGGAGATTCGCAATGCTGCCTGGCGAAGGGGGCGACCAGGGCGACGCTGATCGACCAATGGCTCCCACCACCCCTTCCTTCATCCACCGGCACCCCACCCGCGACAGCCGCAAGTCCACCGAGTGACGGCCCGCCCGGAACCGTCCGTGCGCTCAATCTGAACGTGGGGGACGTGGTGATCTTCGAAGAAGTCATCGGGCCCGGGACGGGCGATCCTGCCGATGCCGACCCGACTCATCGCCAGGCCGTGCGGTTGACTTGCGTCAAGCGCGCCGTGGATCCCCTTTACCATCCGGACAAGCCCGACTTCGGCCAGCCCATCGTCGAGATCGAATGGGCGCCGGAGGACGCGCCCTCCTTCACGCTTTGCATCTCGGTGCAAGGGCCGCCGCCCGCCTGCGATTGCCTGGAGAACGTGACCGTGGTGCGCGGCAACGTCATTCTGGTGGATAACGGCGGTGCCACGGGAGAGTCGCTCGGCACCGTGCCCACGGATTCCACCGCAGAGGGGTGCGCCACCGAGTGCGCGCCCGCGGAAACCACGATCAACCCCGGTCTGTTTCGTCCCACGCTGAGCCAGCAGCCGCTCACCTTCGGCCAGCCGCTCCCTGCTTGCGGCTCCGCCAGTGCCTTGATCGCTCAGGACCCCCGCCAGGCCTTGCCGCAGATTTCGCTTTCGAGCGTTGCTCCCGCGCCGGGATGCCCCTCGGTGCCTGCACCCGCGCCTCCTTGCCAGGTGCCACCGCTCTTCACCTTCGACGATCTGGCCGACCCCACCGGACTCGCAAAGCGGCTCAAACAGCTCTCGGATCTGGCGTCACAATATCTGTACGCCCAGTTGAGCGCCAAAACCAAGCAAGAGCTGGCCGCGTATGACGGCACGAGCCCGCTCCCGGCGACCCTTCGCGCCGACCTGGTGGCCGATCTGAACGCGCTGCTCGAAACCTGGACCCCCGTGCGTGACCTGCTCGAGAGCGGCCCGGACGATCGCAGCTTTGTCGTGGAGATGGATGACGACGGTTACGGCCACATCCGCTTCGGCGACGGCAGCCTCGGGCGGATGCCGGACGCCGGCACCGCGTTTCGAGCGAGCTACCGCACCGAGAACGGGACTTCGGGCAATGTTGGCGCCGAGAAGATCGCCTATATCGTCCTGCAGGTGACCGAAAGCGGTGTCAATCTTGTCCCACGCAATCCACTGCCGGCCACCGGCGGCACCGATCCCGAGCCGGTCTCGGATGTGAAGCTCTTCGCGCCCACCGCCTTCCGCGACGTGCTCGAACGCGCCATCACCGCCCTTGACTACACCACGCTGGCGGCCGATAACGCCCGGCGGCTCGAGGAACGCTCGCAGTTGATCGCCGCGCTCATGGCCAACGGCACGACCGCGCAAACCAACGACATCTGTTATCTGCCGTTCGAAGGGCTTCAGGGCGCCAAGGCCACGCTGCGCTGGACCGGCAGTTGGTACACGGCGCTGGTCGCGATCGATCCCCTGGGTACCGAAGGAGCCGCGCCCGAGCTTCTCCAGGAGATCACTGCTTATCTCGAGCCCTATCGTCGCATCGGTCACGACCTGCTGGTGTCGCAGGCCGAGTATGTTGCGCTCGACCTGGCGATCCTCGTCTGCGTGCTGCCAAAGTACTTGCGCGCCCATGTGGAATCGGCGCTGCTCGATGTGTTCAGCAATCGCGTGCTGCCCGATGGAACCAAGGGCTTCTTCCACCCCGACAACCTCACGTTCGGCGAAGGGATTTTCGTGAGCAAGATCGTCGCCGCCGCGCAAGCCGTGACCGGCGTGCAGAACGTGCGGGTGACGCGGCTCGAGCGCTTTGAGGTCGTCGAGCCGGCGCCCGGTGAAACCGATGCGGACGAGTTGCCGACCGGCAGTGTCCTCACGCTTGGTCCTCTCGAGATCGCACGCCTCGACAATGATCCAGACTTCCCCGAGAATGGGCGTCTTTCGCTCGACATGCGAGGTGGACGATGAAACAACCTTGTGGCTGCTGCACCGGTATCGAAGTCGTCACTCCGCAGCCGGAGGCCAACCGCCCCGGCCTCTCGGCCCTTAGCTATCGCGTGGGCACCTACGCCACGTTCTTTGAGAGCATGGTGGCTCGTCTCTCGAGCATCTACCTGGACGTACCCACGTCCGACGCCAGCGGCGCGCTCGAGCGCATCCGCCCGCTAGACGAGCTCACCACGCGTGAGTTGAGCGATCCGTCCATCGCTCTGCTCGATGCGTGGGCCATTGTGGCTGACGTCCTGACCTTCTACGAGGAACGCATCGCCAACGAAGGCTATCTCGCGACGGCGACCGAGCGCCGCTCGATCCTGGAGCTTGGGCGCCTGGTGGGCTACAAGCCGCGGCCGGGCGTCTCGGCGAGCGTCTACCTGGCGTTCACCGTCGCAACCGGCTTCAACGGTACGATCCCCGCGGGCACGCGCGCCCAGAGCATCCCCGGCACGGGCGAGACGGCGCAGTTCTTTGAGAGCTCCGTTGACCTCACGGCCCGCGACACGTGGAACAACCTGCAGCCGCGCCTCACGCGCCCGCAGGTGATCACGCTCAACGTCGACCCCGGCACGGATGCCCTCACACGAGACACGCTTTATTTCCAGGGAATCTCTACCAATCTGAAGACTGGCGACGCGATCCTCATTGTGCTGGGAGATGATCCGGGACAGCAGGTACCTCGCTTTGTGAACAACGTGGAAGCGCAGGCGGATCAGAACCGGACCGAAGTGACGCTTCAGATCACGGTCCCACAACAACCCGGACGTACGCCAGGGGACACCGTCAGCAAGGCGCTGGCCCCCTTTATCGACCAGGCCACGAGCATTTTCGCGGACAGCGACCTGGCAAGCACGGTGTCCGCCATCCTCACGGAACTGGTGAACAACGTGAATGCCGCCCCCGACGGACCGACGGCGGGCAACATGGTCCGTGCCGCCGTTCCGCAGATCGAGCAGGAGCACGACATCGCCCGCAAGCGCAAATTCACCCGGCTGGAGCCATGGACTGCTGACCTGCTGTCTGTTCTGAAAGCTCTTGCATCGATCCTTCCTGGCAGCGATACCGGAAAAGGCGGGGAGGGCCAGCCGCAGCTTGTGACATCCCCGCTGGAGGCTTCCGCCCTCGGAAATCTTACGGCGATCATCGATCCCCTGGCGCTGCCTCCTTCATTGCAGCCTGCCAATCCTAAGCGCCTGGTTCGTACCATTGCGCAGATGTTTTCGCCGCAGGCGGACACCGCGCCGCGCCTGCTTGCCGCGTTCAGGCCCGCGGTGGCGACGACGATTTATCAGGCTTGGGCGGGTGTCGAGACACCCTCCAGCCAGGTACAGGTGTACGCGCTGCGTGTGAAGGCCGCTCCTTATGGGAACAATGCGCCTAAGCAAGCCTCGGTCATAACAGGAGAAGTTCCGTGTTACCACGAGTGGCCGCTAGCGTCCGTCGACGCCGGCAGCGCCCTGTCTCTGGATTCCACCTATGACAAGATCGTCCCCGGCAGTTGGGTGGTGATCGGCAATGCCGGCGCGAGCCAGCCGCTCATCACCCAGGTTAACGATGTGAAGTCCGTATCGAGATCAGACTATGGGATGGCCGCCCGGGTGACTGAACTGATTCTCGGTCAGCCGTGGCTGACCGTCTCGGGCGCGAAACCGGACATTTCGACGCTCCGGCAAGTCACGGTCTGGGCGCAGCCGGACCCGCTGGACCTGGCCGAAGAGCCCCTCGATACCGATGTCGAGGGCGACACCATCGAGCTGGCGCAGCTCTACGACGGCCTGGAGTCCGGCCGCTGGATCATTGTTTCCGGCGAGCGCACCGACATACCCAACACCACGGGGGTGACGGCCAGCGAGGTGGTGATGATCTCCGCGGTGACACAGGGCTCGCATGCACCGCTTTGCGCCACGTTGCCACCGAATCTTGTCCCCCCCTTTTTTTCCCGGGTCTATTACATCACCGATGCCAGCACCCAAGGTGATCGTCTGGTGGTCGGAGAGCTGGTGGGCGACGCGCAAGGAGTCGGGCAGCTTAAGCAGCAACTTCCCCCGGTCACGCTTCCCAACCAGCAGTTCTGCGACCAGGTGCAGCTCGCGCCGGGACTCTACGTAAACGCTTATGTTCCCACCTCAGACGAGCTAGCCGGTAACTTCCCCGATTTCGAGGGACTGTTAGTCGATCCCACCACAAATCTGCCCTACCTGGGAGGAGTCATTCCGGCAGGCGTGCTCGGTCAGGTTTTCGCGTGGCGAATCTCCACGGCCCCAGTCCACACCATCCTGACGCTTGCCAATTCGTTGGCCTACACGTACGACAGTACATCGATCACGATTTACGGCAATGTGGCCAACGCCACCCACGGCCAGACGGTCGGAGAGATTCTCGGCGACGGCGACGGGAGCCAGGCTTTTCAGAGTTTCGCGCTGCACCAGAAGCCCCTCACGTATGTTCCCGCGACAAATCCGCAAGGCGTGCAGAGCACCCTGGTCGTGCGCGTCAACGAAGTCGAATGGGACGAAGCGGATGACCTCGCCAGTCTCGAACCGACCGACCATGAGTACATAACCCAGACCGATGATTCCGATCACACGACGGTCATCTTCGGTAACGGCGAACACGGGGCGAGGGTGCCCACCGGCTCGGCGAATATCAAGGCGGTTTACCGCTACGGCATCGGAGCGGCCGGGAACGTGCAGGCCGGTCAGATCAGCCAGCTCGCCAGTCACCCGCAGGGCGCGCAGGGAGTGATCAACCCTCTACCGGCCAGCGGCGGGGCCGATCGTGACAGCATCGTTCAGGCGCGAAGCAACACGCCGGTGGCCGTAATGGCACTCGACCGGCTGGTCTCGGTTCAGGACTACGCCGACTTCTCGCGCAACTTTGCCGGCATCGGCAAGTCGAGCGCCGCGCGCCTCACCGACGGCCGACGCCTCGTCGTGCACGTCACCATCGCGGGCGCCCTAGATGTTCCCATCGACCCGACATCCAACCTCTACCAGAACCTGATCCAGGCCCTGCTTCAGTTCGGGGACCCCTACCTGCCGATCCAGGTGGCGTTGCGCAAGCTGAAGCTGCTCGTCATCAGCGCTCGAATCGAGATCCTGCCGGACTACCAGTGGGAGTCCGTTGAGCCGGACGTGCGCGATGCGCTCCTCGGCGCTTTCGGCTTCGATCAAAGAAACCTCGGCCAGAGCGCCTTTCTGAGCGAGGCGATCAGCATCATCCAGCAAGTGGACGGAGTGAGCTACGTGGACGTTCAGACATTCGATGCGGTGCCCGAGGACAGCACGACGGCTCAACTGGCCGGACTTGCGGGCAGCCTGGCGCTGAACAGCTTTGTCCAGGCGAATCTGGCGCGTGTGGATCCGGCCGCCACGGATCCGGCCAACCGTATGCTGCCGGCGGAGCTGGTAATCCTGACTCCGGATATTCCGGATACCTTGATACTCACCGAGGTCACGGCATGAGCGCGAACCCCGACCGATTGTACAAGCTCCTGCCGGTCGTCTACCAGTTGAGGGACGCCGGCCAAGGCTATCCCCTGCGCGCCCTGCTGCAGGTGATCGCCGAACAAGTCAACCTCGTTGAGGCGGATATCGCCCAGCTCTACGAGAACTGGTTCATCGAGACTTGCCAGGACTGGGTGGTGCCCTACATCGGCGGCCTGGTCGGTTACACGCCGCTGGTGGACTTGTCCGAGCTGGCCAGCCTAGCGACCTCGCGCGGGCTCATCGAGGAACGGCTCCTGATCCCGCGGCGCGAAGTGGCCAACACGATCCACTACCGGCGCCGCAAGGGAACGCTGTCGTTGCTCGAGGACCTGGCCATGGCCGTCGCCGGGTGGCCGGCGCACGCAGTCGAGTTCTACCGGTTGCTGAGCGTGACGCAGAATATCAACTATCTGCAACTTGACCGCGGCCAGACCGTCGATGTGCGTGACGGCGATGCCATGGAAAACGTCAACGGCCCGTTCGATGAGCTCGCTCACATGGTGGACGTGAGGCGGATCAATTCCAAACACCATCGCGGCCGGCTGAACATTCCCGAAGTGGGCCTGTTCGTCTGGCGATTGAAAGCCTACTCCGTGACCAACACGCCTGCCTACTGCTTTGAGGAAGTCTCACCGAACTGCTTTCTGTTCAGCGTGCTGGGAAACGATTCCCCGCTTTACACCAACCCCCAGCCGGTACCCGCATCCCTGGGCTACAACGCCAACGAACTCAACTATCCGACCCCGATTCGTCGTCGGAGTCTGGAGACGATGGAGACCAGCGAAGCCGCGGAGACCACCACATCCGGCGTCCCCTTCTACTATGGCGACGGCAAGAGTTTCCAGATCTCGGTGGGCGCGTCCCGGCAACCGATAGCTCCCGACCAGATCGTCCCAGCCGACCTTACCGATTGGACCTATCGTCCGCTGCCGAACACCGTCGCGGTCGATCCCCGCTTGGGCCGTATCGCTTTTCCGCCAGGTCAATCGCGGAAGCAGAATGTGTGGGTATCGTACTACTACGGATTCAGCGCCGACTTGGGCGGCGGTGAGTACAACCGCCCTCTCAGCGCGCCCGCCGGCTCGACGATCTATCTGGTGGGCGAGCAGGAAACATTCACGCGCATCAATGATGCCCTGGCCCAGTGGAGTAAAGACCTGCCGCAGAATGCCGTCATCGAGATCACCGACAGCGGCGTGTATGTCGAACAAATCAGTGTTTCGCTGAAGACCCACCAGACCCTCCAAATCCGCGCCGCAAACCGCAAGCGGCCGGTCATCCGGCTTCTGGACTGGCAGACTTCCCAGCCGAACGACCTGGCCGTCACCGGCGAAGTTGGGACGTGGTTCACGCTGGACGGCTTGCTGATCACCGGACGTGGTGTTCAAATCGACGGCGACCTGGCGGGCGTTACCATCCGCCACTCCACTCTGGTCCCAGGCTGGGGACTGCATTGCGATTGTGGGCCCAAGCTTCCCTCCGAGCCGAGTCTGGAGCTCACCAATTCGCCGGATTGCATCAGCATCGAACACAGCATCATCGGCGCAATCCAGGTTAACCGAGATGAAGTCAAAAAAGATCCGGGGCTGATCCGCATCAGCGACAGCATCCTGGACGCCACCAGCTCCGAGCGCATCGCGCTGGGCGCGCCTGAGAGCCTGTGCGCCTACACCACCTTGACCATCGTCCGTAGCACAGTATTCGGCCAGATTCAGACTCACGCCATTACACTTGCGGAGAACAGTATTTTCATGGGCTCCATTCTTGCCTGCCGGCGGCAGCAGGGCTGCATGCGTTTCTGCTACGTGCCTCCCGGTTCACGCACACCGCGCCGGTACGAATGCCAGCCCGACCTGGTGGATCAGGCCGTGACGGCCCTCTTCCAGAACGGCGATCTCACCGCGGCCGAGCGGAACACGCTCCAGCAAAGCGAACGTCTTCGCGTCGAGCCGGAATTCAACAGCACCCGTTACGGCACCCCGACGTACTGCCAGCTCGCGAGCGCCTGCGCCTGCGAAATCAAGCGCGGGGCCGACGACGAGTCCGAAATGGGAGCCTTCCACGATTTATATCAGCCGCAGCGTGCAGCCAACCTCAAGACCAGACTCGACGAGTACTCGCCGGCCGGGATGGACGCCGGCATCATTTACGCCAGCTAGGGGAGCCGCCATGAAAGCCGATCTTACCAAGAATACCTTCAACCCGTTTCGCCACTTCGATCGCGTTCTAATGCAGCAAGGGCGGGTGCAGCTTGATGCCGATTCGAACGAGCAGGCTGCGATTTTTTTGCACTACTTGAGATGTCTGGCGGCGGACTTGATTGGTCCGCAAGGCGGTCCTTCCGCCGACTGGGGATTCGGAGTCGCGTCCATACCCTCGACGCCATCTGTTCCCAACGATTTCCGGATCGGCCTGGGACGCTATTACGTCGACGGCATTTTGTGCGAGGCCGATAGCAGAGCTGTTGGCTTTGTCGTCTCGACCAGCAAGCCCAATGCGATTATGGTCGACCAGTGGACACTGGATGGGGCGCCGTTCCAGGTGAACCAGCTTGTCGAAGTGTTCGACGATGTGCAACTTCCCGACATCCCGACTGGCCCCCCGGTAGCGGCTGCCTTCGCACCGACCGTGGTTCAGATCTCGGACGTAAGCCAGGCGCAACTCACGCTGACACTTCCGAGTGGATTCACTTTCGGTAAACCAAGCGCTCCCAAGGTGCGCCGAGTCTATACTTATCTCACGCAGCCGGACTACCCTGTGCCGGTTGCCGCAAATCTTAAGCCCAGCTCGATATATCTGATCTATCTGGATGTGTGGGAGCGTCTCATAACCTACGTTGAAGACGATGCGATTCGCGAAGTCGCGCTGGGCGGGCCCGATACGACGGCCCGCGCCAAAGTCGTCTGGCAGGTAAAAACGGTTCTCGGCCGCCCGAATCCCGATAACAAGCCTCCGACTACCTGTGAAAACTTCCAGCCTGCCGACCCGAACTCTGTCGCGACGCTGTTCGGCGCCAACCGCGGCCGGTTGAAGGCCATGGCTAAGCAGACGGCTGCCTCAACCGATCCCTGTATCATCCCGCCGAGCGCGAGCTACACCGGCCCGGAGAATCAGCTCTACCGGGTCGAAATTCACCGCGCCGGCGGCGTCTGGGATGGCACAGCCAATGGACTGACCAGCGCCGCCACGTTCAAATGGTCTCGAGAGAACGGTTCCGTTGTCTTTCCGATCTCAAGTGGTGGTCTCACAACCACGGTTGTTCTCGAATCCCTCGGCCGCGACGATCGCTTCGGTCTGGCCGAAGGCGAGTGGGTTGAGATTGAGGATGACACCTACGTGCTGCAAAACCATGCTGAAACCATGCTTCAAGTTCAGTCTATCGTCAGCTCTACTTTGACGGTGACTCTGAGTGGCGCGTCAATCTGGGGTGATCCCACAGAACACCCCTTGCTGCGGAGGTGGGATTACCAGGCAGGCGACCCCGCCGATGGAGGATTGCAATTGGGGAGCGACAACGCCGCACTTGTCATCGAGGACACGGACGGCAAGTGGCTCAGCTTGGAAGATGGAGTTCGGATTCAGTTTCAGCCACCAGACTCCGGACAGCCGCCCACCCAGTACCGCACTGGAGATTACTGGCTGATCCCGGCACGCACCGCCACTGGCGATGTGGAGTGGCCCAGTGAAGCGGAGAAAGACACCCAGGGCAATACCGTGATTGTCCGCATCGCCAAGCCGCCGGATGGCATCGACCACCACTACGCCCCACTCGGGATCGTCGCGGTCGCCGCGAATGGTTCTGTCACGCTCGTGAGCGAGTGCCGGAAGAAGTTCATCCCTGCGGCGCCATAGTCAGGCCACCCGAGTGTTCCGCCGGGGTGTCGTCGTCTCGGGGAAATCCTCGGAGTGGCGATAGGCGACCCCCGTTTCGCAATTAGAACTGGAAGTAGATGAACTGCCGGCCGCCGAACTGGCCGAGCAGCACGATCGCGTAGAAACACCCCGAGTAGAACACGCTGCGGACATACCAGGGCGTGCGCGCGATGACGCCGAGGTCGCCGCTGGTGTACTGCACGAGCTGCACCAGCCAGAGCGGGATGATCGTCAGGGCCACGGGAAGCAAGTACGACGCGGCCGGGACCGCGGGGTGCCGGAGGATCGCCGTCAACATCCCGGCGGCTTGCTCCATCGTGTCGGCGCGGAAGATCAACCAACCGAGACAAACCAGGTGAAACGTGACGATGATTCGCAGGCCAGTCCAGCAGGCGCGGTCGATCGGATCGGCCGGCTGGATGCGCTCCAGCCACCGTGACGCCAGCCGGTGCAGGACAAGCAAGGCACCCATGTAGATGCCCCAGACCACGAAGGTCCACTGCGCTCCGTGCCAGAGCCCACCCAGGATCATCGTCAGCATCAGGTTGCGGTACGTCAGCAGGCTGCCGCCGCGGCTCCCACCCAGGGAGATGTAGAGGTAATCGCGCAGCCAGTGCGACAGGCTGATGTGCCACCGGCCCCAGAAGTCCTTGGGACTCGTCGCGAAGTAGGGAAGATTGAAATTCAACGGAATCTCGAAGCCCAGGCATTTCCCCACGCCCCGGGCGATGTCGGTATATCCTGAAAAGTCGCCGTAGATCTGGAACGCGAAGGCATAAACCGCCAGCAGGCACAAGCCGCCATCAAGGGCACGCCAGCGCCCGAAAAGGTCGTTGACGATGACCGCCAGGTTGTCGGCCACCACGACCTTCTTGAGCAGACCCCAGAAGATCAAGTACGAGCCGTCGTAGAACTGGTGCAGGTTGAAGCGGCGACGGCAGGAAACCTGCGGCAGCAGAGTCGTCGGCCGCATGATCGGACCAGCGACCAGATGCGGAAAGAACGACACGAAGGTTGCGAACTGGACCAGGTTTCGCGTGGGCTTGATTTCACGGCGATAGACGTCGATGACATAGCTCATCGACTGGAACGTGTAGAAGGAGATGCCGATCGGCAGCACGACTTCCAGGTGCCCGAGCGGGATCGACACGCCCGCGCGCGCCAGCCCGGCCTGCAAGCTTTCGGCGAAGAAATTGTAGTACTTGAAATAGCCGAGCATGCCCAGGTTGACGGCCAGGGAGAGCGCGACGACTCGCCGGCGCCTACCGGGGTCGGCGACGCGATCGACCCAGAGCCCGCAGGCATAGTCGATGACCGTCGACAGGCAGAGCAGGGCGAGGAACTTCGGGTTCCAGCAAGCGTAGAAGTAATAGCCCACGACGAGGAGGAGGACGTTCTGCGCTCTCAGGCGCCGCTGCAAAATCCAGTAGGCGGGGAGAAGCGCGGCGAAGAAGAGGGCGAATTCATAAGAGTTGAATCGCATGTCACGCCCACTTCCCTGCGACGTGCAACCCTTGATTCAGATGATCGCCAACCTTCTTACCGACCGGATACGGCCCGGCCGGCAGCTCATCATCCGTGACAACCGGCCACCGGCCCACTCGGCGCGCGGCCTCTCCCGCCACCAAGTCGTCCCTATCTAAGAAACAAGCGGGATCTTGTCAATTCCAATGAGTTTGATCCCGGTTGGTACAAATGTTGGATTTGGGCCTCGCTACGTCCGAGATGGTACTGAGGCAGCGGCACGGAGCCGAGTCGAAGTCGGTTCGCGCAGGAGGTGAGCGCGCATGCGCCAATGGTCCGGAGTCCGACCCCGCGGCGTGATCAGGATGCATGGCGTCGGGGAGCGGTTGGACGGCGAGGTCGCACCGGCGGGACGGATCGCCGAACTGGATTCGGTGCGAGGGCTCGCTGCGCTCGCGGTTCTGATCTATCATGCCAATCGGGCATGGCTCCCATTCGGCTGGGCGGGGGTCGATCTGTTCTTCGTCCTCTCCGGATATCTCATCACGTCGATCATCCTGAAGAACGGAGGCTCCGCCGGGTTCCTGCGGAACTTCTACGTTCGACGCGGGTTGCGGACCTGGCCGATCTATTACCTGTTGATCGGCATCTTGATCGTCCTGAGCCCGTTCCTGGCGCGCCGGTTCTTCTGGTCTGGACTCCCCTATGTCCTGACGTACACGCAGGGCCTTCCGCGGCTCTGGTCGGGAACGGCCTCACGATTCAGCATGTACCTGGCACACGCCTGGTCGCTTGCCATCGAGGAGCAGTTCTATCTGCTCTGGCCGGCACTCGTGCTGGTCGCCGGACGGCGGCGTCTACCCCTTCTGGCACTCGCGTGCGCGGGAGGCTCGGTGCTGGCGCGGAGCCGGGGGATTTGGTTCGACGGCCTCTTTGCTCAAGCTGACGGACTGGCGCTCGGGGGATGGCTGGCGGCCCATCGTCTCGCCGAACTGCGACCGGCCAGGCCGCCGCGGGGCTTCCGCTTCGCCTCCCCAGTGACGGCAGTCCCCGCCCTCGGCGGACTCCTCATCCTCATCACGATCGCCGCGCGGGTGGGGCTCGGCCCGAACGACGGCCTTCGGACCTATCCCGGGCTCGCCGTCCTGGCCTTCAACCTCCTCTGGCTGGGACTGATCGACCTTGTGCTGACCCACGCTGGCCGCCCGGCGATCAAGCTCCTTCGGCTCCGGCCCCTCCGGCACCTCGGCCGAATCAGCTACGGCCTGTATCTCTATCATTATCCAATCCTGCTGATCGCGCTCGACCTCGCGCGAGGTCTGGGCTATTCGGGTAATCTCCTGGGGCTCCGGTTGCTGGCTGTCCTCGTCAGCGTCCCCGTCGCCGGGGTGTCCTGGCGGTTCATCGAGCGGCCCCTGCTCGAGCGGAGCGGCTATTCAAAAATCACTCCGTTCCGCGTTGACAGATCACCCCGAGCGGACCATTCTTCTTCGAGAGCCTCGACCTCGGCGCGTTCTTAGAGGGAAGTCGGACCAAAGGAGGACACGCTCATGTCGCCCAGCACGGCCCAGTCGGATCGGTCGGGTCGCCATCCCAGGTCAACGCCGACTGGCCCTCCCCGAAAAAGGGACCTCGGACTCCGCCTCGAGACATCCCGCCTCCAGGGGCGTTCCTTCTTGAGGAGGGTGAAACGACTCCTGAAGGCATGCTTGATCGGGAGGACCAGGGGTCGGAGAAAGTCGGGCGAAGCCGCGGGCATGACGCATATCGACCGGGCCAGGATCGGCGTGAGCCAGGAGCAATTCTTGGCATGCATTCATGTCAGCGATACGTATCGATGCGGAGCCGCCGCGCGGAAGGATTACATCGACGCCAGCAGCCCCCGCCTCTATGGCATCTTCGCCAACACGGTCCTGAGCGGGATCGGCTTTCGCGCTCCGACCCTCGACGTCGCCTCGGGCGCGGGGATCCTCTATCCATGCGTTCGCGCCTATCTCCCCGAGTTGCTTCCTTACTCGGTCGCGGAGAGGGCTGAGCCAAACCTCACGATCGACGGCGACACGATCGCCTGCGGGCACTTCGAGTGCGACAAGGATCGGTTGCCGTTCCAGGACGCGTCGTTCGGCACCCTGATCTTCTGCGACTGTCTCGAGCACTTGATCGTCGATCCCGTCTGGACATTCCTCGAGTTCAACCGGGTCCTCGAGCCCGGCGGACATCTCGTCATCAACACCCCGAACGCGGCGGCCTTCAGTCGCGTCGTCGCGATCCTGAACGGGCTGAACCCGGCCTCCGAAAACGTCCTCAAGCCGACGGCGATCTACGAGCGTCATAATCGCGAGTGGACCCTCGATGAGGTGGCCAGGCTCGTCCGGTGCTGCGGCTTCGCCCCGCGGCGGTTTTCGACGAACTCGTTCCTGATGACCAGGCACGAAGTCGACCTCTGGGCCCTCCTCAAGCAGCGCGGCGACACGAGTGAGGAACTCGAAGTCTTCGGCCCTGAGCTGTTCGTCGTGGCCGAGAAGGTGGCCGAAAAGTCGCTCGCGTCGGATCTCTCCGATGACGAGCGGTGGCCGACCTGGCTCTACTCCCCGCACGCGTCCTATCGGCGGCGCCCGGAGGTCTTCCCCATCGTGGCTTAGATTCTAGCTCCGTACGTTCTCTGCGCCGTGCGCGCATCTTTGGGCGGGAGTGGTTCCCGCAGAAGCGATGAGTAGGGTGGGTCGAGCCGCGACTCGTCGCGGCGAGGCCCACCGGGAGAGCCGTGGCGATCGGTGGGCCTCACGATGCAAAGCATCGTTTCGACCCACCCTACGACCTGTTGCGGATCAGCCGCGTTGGGAACAGGTCGGAAATAACTTCCCGATTAAGGTCCTCTGGTTTTCCGGGTGCCACTGGCTCTGCCAGTGCCCGCCCAAGCATGGGGACACTGGCATAGCCAGTGGCACACATACGAAGTCGGGAAGTTATTTCGGGCCCGTTCCTTAGTGGTCCCTTTTCACACTACGAACCTGGGCTCACGCCTCCACGCTACTGCAATGTCGCCCGCTTCGCGGGCTGCGTTGCCACTGGTGTCACCGCGGACCTGGGGCTCACGCCTCCAGGCTACTGCAATGTCGCCCGCTCCGCGGGCTGCGTTGGCACTGGTGTCACCTGTGAAATGGACCACTTAGCTGACGTAAGTGACGTTGCGGAATCTCCACCCTTCTGTTAAGGAATCCAAAGCGCCGTGGCCGGCCGGACACGACAAGGGTCGGCTCCGGCAACGTTGCTGCTTCGCCACGATCAGCGGCGACGATCGCGCTCGGCGCCAGGTGCATGTCCTCTCTCCAGGCAGATCTCAGACCGTCGCGGATCACGACTGAGTGCGTTCTTCGTGCGTCGAACGCCTAGCAGGGGCCAGGGCGCACCGCAGTCGAATGAGGAAGGCGGGACCGGCTGGACACGCGCGGGCGAGGAAGGGAGTGGTGTTGATGGCGGAAACACCGACGGTATCGATTGTCATCCCCGCATACAACGAGGCTCCCTGCCTGGCCAAGCTGCACCGCGAGCTGAGGAATGTCTGCGATGCACTGCCATATCAATGTGAGTTCATATTCGTGAACGATGGCAGCACTGACGAGACGGACAAGGTATTGGCGGACCTGCGGGTTGAGGACGACCGGGTCCGTTACCTGGTGATGTCTCGAAACTTCGGGCACCAGGGGGCGATCTCGGCCGGGCTAGCCTTCGCGGCGGGGGACGCCGTGATCATGATGGACGGGGATTTGCAGCATCCTCCGAGTCTGATCCCCCGCCTGCTCGAGTGCTGGGAGGCCGGTTATGAGGTGGTGAACACGGTTCGCCTCGAAACCGAGGATGGCTCGTTCGGCAAGAAGCTATCGTCGCGGGCGTTTTACTGGGTTTTCCGGGCGCTGACGGGGTTTCCGATCGAGCCCGGGAGCGCGGACTTCCGGTTGATGGCGCGGGAACCGCTCGATGCACTCAATGGGCTGCCCGAACGGCATCGCTTCATTCGCGGGCTCGTGCCCTGGCTGGGGTTCCGGCAGACCAGCGTCTCGTTTCGCGCCCCCGCGCGGTGGGCGGGCCGGCCCAAATTCACATTCGGACGAAGCGCACGGCTGGCCCTGGAAGGGGTGACGGCGTTCAGCTTGTATCCTCTGAGGTCCGTCGCGATCCTTGGCATGATCGTCACGGCGGCCAGCTCTGCTTACGGCTCTTTGGCCGTCGTCCGGCAAGTACTGGGAGGGCAAACCGTGACGGGCTGGACCTCGTTGATGATCTGCGTGCTCTTCTTCGGCGGTTGCCAGCTCGCGACGCTGGGGATCATCAGCGAGTACCTGGGCCGGACGCTGGACCAGGTGAAGGGACGCCCGCTGTACATCCTGCGGTCGGCAAACGGCTTTCCCCCGCCTGACCATGCCGAGAGCGGGGCGATTCCGCCTCCCCACTTCTCTCGGGCAGGGGTGCGACCAGCCGGCGCCGGATCGCGTCCGGGCCGGCACGAAGTCCACTCGATGGGACAAGCGGAGACGGCTTGACGGCTTCGGCAGGGAGGCAAGCTCGGGTGGACGAAACCAGAAATGAACGGAACGCGAGTGTTCCGGCGATGTTGCCCGATCGTTCTCGCAGCGGTTGGGCCCGCGTGGCGCGCTGCGCTTTGCTCGCGGTGCTGCCCCTGGTGCTGGCGCTTGCGGCTTATTACCCACATCAGCTTGCCGGAGCGCCACTGCCTCGTCCCCAGGGGGATGCGGCCATGTATGCTTATCAACTCCAGCGCGCCGCCGAGTGCGGCGGTCAATGGTGGCGGGTCGGTGACGACGGCCGGCTGGGGCATCCTTACCCGACCGAGTTCGCCAAGCATCCCGGGCTGTTCGAGGGGGTCGACCTGATGCTGCTGGCCGCCCTGTCGGCCGGCGCCCTCAGTGCGACGGGCACGTATCATCTGGCGGTGTTGACGGTCCTGACCGTGAACGGCTGGATCGCCGCCTGGCTGGTCTGGCGCTTCACCCGCAGGACGCTCTGGACCGCGGCGGCCGTCGTCCTGATCACGCTCAACCAGTCGGTCGCCACGCGAATCCTGGGGCATCTTCACCTATTTAAGTTCTGCTGGGTCTTGCTGGCGGTCTGGGCTTTCGTCGCGTTCCTCGAGCAGCCGAGCCGGCGCAGGGGGGTGCTGCTGGGCCTTGCCGTGGCATTGGTTCTCCAGGGTTCGTTCTATTTGGGTTTCTTCATGATGGCCGGCCTGGGGACCTGGTACGTGCTCGCGATCCTGGCTGGTCGAGTCGAGCGCGGTCACGGCGCGGCGGCGGTTGCGGCGGCACTGACATTCCTCTTGCTGGGCGGGTCTCTGTGTTTCCCGGTCTGGACCGGTAGCTCGGAGATCGCCGGCAGCGGCCAGTATTTTCACCGCGGGTGGCACGAGACGTGGGCTTACGGCTCGGAGCTGTGGAAATACCTGGTCCCGCGGGGTTCGGCGCTGGACCAGGTTTATTACAGGGACGTCCGGGGGAAGGCGACCGCGCCGCTCATGGATGAGGGCTGGAATTTTCCCGGGTACACGGTGCTGTTCGCGGTGCTGATCGCCGGAGTGAGCCGGCTGCGCGCGACGGCGGTCGACCTGAGGCACCGGCAGTTCGTCACGGTGGTGCTGGGAGTGATGACGATCTGGACCGTCCTGAGCCTGGCGGGAGGGCCTGGGGCGCTGCTGTTCTTCGTGGTGCCAAGTTTTCGTTGTTATGGTCGGGCCGGATTGCTCGTCGTCGGGGCCGGCTCGGTGCTGGCGCCGATCGTGCTGAGTGAATTTGTCAGGACCCGGCGCCGCCGGCTGGTTCAAGTTGCCTTGACGCTGGCCGTGCTCGTGCTCGTTGTCAGCGACGCGTGCCGTGCCGCCCGCTCGTTTCACGGATGGACGAAGGCACCCGAACCGCCGGCCTGGGTCGAGTGGCTCTCCCGCCAGCCGTCGACGGTTCGCCTGGCGGTCTTCACGACGCCTGAGCCGAATCCTATGCAATGGTGGGGACTTCGCAGCCTGGAGTGGCGGCCGCTGCACGGGCATGCGACACTCCTTGGCAGCGATTTCGCACTCTTCGAGGGAGACTTGCGGCTGTTGGGGGCCTCTTACGAGCGGATCAACCCGGCGGGGCTGCGGTTCGTGGTCTCGCTCGGGTACGAAGCGCTCGCCTTCCACCGGGACTATCTCGCGGCCAATTCCTGGATCGAAGCTCTTCCCTGGCTCGAGCCGATCGACGAGCAAGGGGAGTGGCTGATCTGTCGAGCCGGCGCCGGGCTGGCACGGCTGCCGGCGCGCACTCTCGATCAACTCTTGGATTCGGGCCCGCACGAACGGGAGCCGCGCGAGGCTCCTCCCGACTGCTGGATCACCGGCTCGTGGCCGGTGACCGAGGATACGATCGCCACCGGATCCGATTGGGCAAACCTGGCCTGGACCGACGACCGAGGCCGGCTCCTATCCAAGCTCACGCCTGCGTTCTACCAGCACGTCTTCGGGCCCGGCATGCCGGCTTATTCCGTGCGCACGCCCGGCCAGCCGGGCAGCTACCGGCTCGTCGTCTTCGATCGTGCCGGCCGCCCGCGCGCAACGATCGGCCACCGCATCGTTGCCGACCTTGCGGTCAGTCTGGCGGCGTTGCCCGCGCGCCGGCCCGCGGTGACCGTCCATCCGCTCGTGCTGCCACCGGGGCAGGGGGCGGGTTGCGACTCCTCCCTGAATCTGACGCTGGTCAACACGTCGTCTCGCTACCTTCTCTCCCAGGTCTTCCGCGAGCATCTCGACGCCGTTTCACGGACGCACCCCGGCCTGCGATCACAGTGGGCGGGAGCCAATGCAGGCGCGATCGTCCTGCGGTTCGTGCCGATCGGACTCGATCCCCGGGAACCAGACCCATTCCGAGAGATCCCGCTCCCACAGGACCTTCCCGCCGGCGGCTGCTTGAAAGTGGCGGTACCGGCTGATCGCTTGCCATCGAGTTGGGCCAATCTACCCCTTCGGGTCGAGCCATCCTTCGCGCGCGTCGGCCATGTCGAAGCCTCGCCCCAGGCGGCCGACCTCAAAATCTCCGTCGACGGGCTCGCCACGGAGGTGGCTCGGTCGCCAGCCAGCACCGGCATGGCCAGTGGCACACGGCCAGCCGAAGAGCGGAAGCGGTGATCTGGTAAGCACAACCTCTCATTCGGCTTGACAGATACCGACGGATCGGAACAATCCGCGGAGCGGAAACGACCGAAGGAGTTCGCAGACCGGTACTGACCGGTTTCGCGTCACATCCGACCCCCTCGTGCCGGCAACGGCTTGTTCCGCCTCAAACCGCCCGAAGTTCGGGGCCCCATCTTTCCCATCGCGGGAGAACGAGTATGGCTCGATCCGTCTGGGAATGCGTGCTCTGGCTGGCGGTCGTGAACTTCCCCTGGCTTTGGGCGCGATACCGCGGGAGGCGCGACCTCGCGACCCTGGCTACATTCGCCAGTGCGCTTGGCACCTCGGCCTTCGTGATCGTGGCTCTCGGCGGCGATCAATTCGAATTGGTCATCGGCTGGTGCGCGCTCCTCGGGCTGAACCTTGGGGCATGCTTCTTGCCAATGTCCGTTGCGCGACCGTTGGTCATGATCGCGCGGAGCCGGCCAGCCAAGGTCATGATCAGCGTCCTGGCGGCAATCCTGATTCCGCCGGCCCTCGCCGAGCGGACCTGCCGGGTCCTCACCGACCTTCACGTCTTGAAGTATCACCAGGCGATCCACACGGTCTGGAGGCCGGCGCACGACGATTGGCGACTGGCGACGATCACCGGCGACACGAACCGCGAGCCCGACCCGGTGCTGCTGTGGCGTCCAGTGCCCCGCAAACCATATAGCTCCCAGCGTTTCAAGGGCCCCCTGGTGCAGGTGCCCAAGCCGCCCGACGTCGTGCGCGTGATGTGCTACGGCGATTCCCTCACGGATGGACCTCCCAAAGGGGGCTGGCCCACTCAGCTTCACAAGCTCTTGACGCAGCAGCCTCCCGCGCCCGGTCGCCGGTACGAGGTTATCAACGCCGGAGTGGTGGGCTACTCGTCACATCAGGGCCTCCTGCGTTTCCTCCAGGAGGTCGACCAGTTCGATCCCGACCTGCTCCTGATCTCGTTCGGCTGGAACGATGCGGCCGAGGCCATCGGCCAGCCGGACAAGTCGTACCGAATTCCCCCCTGGCCCCTGGTCTGGTGCCAGCGCGCCCTGGTTCGCTATCGCGCTTATCTTGTGTTGATGTACTATGCGAATGGATGGCGTGCGAAGCCGGCCGCTCCCGCCGGTCTTGCACATCCGCGCGTCAGCATCGATGATTACCTGGCCAACCTCGATCGATTTCGAACGGAATCCCAGTCGCGTGGCATTCCGATCGTGTTCCTTACCCGCCCCCACAGGATGCCGCCCTATGAGCTCAGCAAGCACCCGACCTGGCGCAGGGCCGTGCCACGGTACAACGCCGCCCTGGTCGACTGGGCGGAACGGCGGCGCGTTCCCGTGCTCGACGTCCAACGGGTTTTCGAGAAGCTTCCGCGCGCGCTCTTCGCGGACGAGTGCCACTTCACGCCCCAGGGCTATCAGCGGATGGGCGAGCTGGTCCGGGACCAGATCGTCAACGGCCGGGATTGGGCACTCCGCCTGACCGGGACCGATCGTCGATAGCACCATCTAATCCCCGTCTCGTCGACGAAGCTGCCCGATCACCCGGTCGACCTGGCTGTCGGCCACGGGGGAGGCCTTTTCGTCCTCACCATGGGTACTCGGGTCTTTACCGGCTCCGTGACGATGATCAAGTATGTCGGCGCTGGGCATTCGTGACGCCGGACCAGAAAACAGCGGAAGCTCCGGTGATGGTTGGATCTCCTCTGCTCGATTCAGTAGAATCAAACTGACAAGAAGAGGACCGCGACCATGCCGATCCAAGGGCCTCGTCCCGCGTTCGACGACTCGACCGGTGAGTACGCGGCCATCGCCGATTCCCACCCGCCTCGGGTGGCGATCAAGTTCGGTGGCTTGACCGACGTCGGCAAGGTCCGCGGCAACAACGAGGATCATTTCCTGGTCGCCAGACTCTCCAAGTCGATGCACGTGTGCAAGACCAGCCTGCCCGGAGAAGGCAAGACGCAGTTCGCCGAGGAAGAGGGTTACCTGATTGTCGTCGCCGACGGCATGGGCGGCGCCGCGGCCGGCGAACGTGCCAGTGCTCTGGCGGTCGGGAGCATCGAGGCGTTCGTCCTGAACACGCTCCAATGGTTCCTGCACCTGAGCGGGCGCGACGAGGACGTTCTCCTGACCGAGCTTCGCCAGAGCCTCGAACGGGCCGATCGGACCGTCATCGAGCGCGCCCGAAACAATCCCGCCTTCCACGGCATGGGGACCACCCTGACGATGGCCTACAGCGCCGCCACCGACTTGTTCATCGTGCACGCCGGCGACTCGCGCGCCTACCTGCTCCGCGACGGCGAGCTCGAACAGTTGACAGGCGACCACACGGTCGTCCAGGCGCTGGTCGACGGAGGCGCGATCTCGCCCGAGGACGCCAGGCGGCACCCGCGGCGCAACGTCGTTACCAACGTCATCGGCGGCCCCACCGAGGGCGTCTTCGCCGAGGTCCACAAGCTCATCGTGCTCGACGGCGACACCCTGCTCTTCTGCACCGACGGCCTGACCGAGCCCGTTCACGACGACGCGATCGCCGAGGTCCTCAACCATCACCCTGACCCCGAGGACGCCTGCACTCGCCTGGTGGACCTGGCCCTCAGCCGAGGCGGGCCCGACAATGTGACCGCCGTCGTCGTCCGGTATCAGGTCGATTGATGGTTGGAGGGTTGGATCTCCTTCCCTCGACAGATCAGCTCCACCACCGGTTCCCGGGCCACATAAGCGAGTTCACACTTGTCGGCAGTCGTCCCGGATCGCCAGAAAGCTAAAGTGCAATTCCGCTCTTTTTCATCCTTCATCCTTCATCCTTTCGGGGGAAGTGCCACGAACGCGAGCGTCTCATGTGGTTTGGGGTCGTTCTCGAGGTGTGAGACCCGCTCCCAGATCTGTCCGGCACGACCGGCGCCCAGAACCGGGTCGATCAGGCCGTGGAACTTGCCGGCGAGTTGAAGGTCGGTGAGTGGGTTCTGGTCGTGACCCGGTGGAAAGACGACCTCGCTGACCCGCTTCGTGCCGTCGTCGAGGGTGACGGTGACCCGGTTGGGGATGCCCGCGGGATATCCCGCGGTGAGCTCTTGATCCTCGACGACCCTCGTGCGCGCGACCAGATCGAGCAGGGCAGGGTCTGACATCCGCTCGGCTGTGAACTGTCTGGCCGAGATCTCGCCGTCGACGAGTGCGACGGCGGTACAGTACGGCAGGCTGTGGTCGGCCGTCTCGCGTGTCTTGGGCTGCCACTTCTCGGGGTCCTTGCCGATGATTTCGACGGCCACGCGGAAAGTGGCGATCTCGATGTCGCGAATCCGCGCGGGCTCCGGGACCTGAGGGCGGAGAGCGAAGGCCGCGGCGATGGCCGACTGACTGTGATACTCGGCCGGCACGAACTTGATCGAGGTCTTGACGAGCAGCCAGTCGGCGGCGTCCGGCCCACCCAGCTTGGCCAGAGAGAACGGGCCCGAGACCTGCTGGAAAAAGCCCATCTCACCTTCGAAGAGGGGGGCGGGGCCGGTCAGGCCCTCGGCGGCCAGGAGGGCGGCGAAGACCCCGTTCCGCGCAGCATGGGCGAAAGCACAGCCTTTCCACATGGATAGCTCGCCGGCGCGGGTCAGACGCAGGGCAGCCGCGGTGGTACCGGCGATACCGAGTGCATGAACGGTCCGCGGATGGGAGAGCCCCAGCAGCCTGGCGGCGGCCAGGGCCGACGAGAGCGAGCCGTAGGTGGTGTGGTCCCAGCCGCGGGCCCGGATGCTGGCGGCGTCACACAGCCGGCACTGGACTTCGTAGGCGACCGCCGCGGCGGTGATCCAGGCCCTGCCGTCGGCGCCGGCGGCCTGCCCGGCGGCCATCACGGCGGCCCAGTTGTCGCTGGGATGCGCCGGCTCGAGGGAAAGATAGGTATCGTTGCAATCGAGGTAGCGAATGTGGACGCCGTTGGAGAAGGCGGCCCAGTCGGGCGCGGCCAGCCCGCCGCCGATGAGCCCGACGGAAGGCGAGCCCTGAAACCGGGAGGCGACCCGGCGCGCGATCGCGGGGGCGGGCTCGTCGAGCGCCCCGACCGCACAAGCCAGGGTGTCGAGCAGCCGCCGCCGGGCTTCGACGACGACGTTCGAGGGGAGGTCCTCGAAGCGAGTTTCGAGGGCGAACGCGGCCAAGCGGTCAGCGAGCGTTTCGGACATGGATCGGTCTCACTCAAGGTGCGCGAGCTCGAAGCCGCCGTTGATTCGGGATTCCGGGCGGAGGACCAGCCGGTGCGTCCGGAACGCTCCGGCGGCGCCAGAGCGGACTTTACCGCTTTGCCGCGGGCGTTTCCAGCTTCGCGGCCGGCTCCGAGCCATTGGCGCCGCGGGATTCATGGACCCCGGGGGCCGTCATGCTGGTGCCGACGTGCTCGCGAAGGATGCGACGGACCTCGCGAATCGCCTCGGGATCCTTCTGAACTCCGTGGTCGGAGCGGACCACCAGCTCGGAGACGACTCCGTCCAGGTGAGCGCTGCGATACGGAACCACCCCGTCAGTCGTTCGGTCCACGCCGCTGGGGCGCAATGACCCGATGATCGAATGGAACCGGGCCGATGCCGCCGGCTGCATGCTCAGGAGCGCAGTCAGGATCGGTGAGCCGGGGTCGAGGGTCTCGATGCTGGAGGGGAACCGGCGGAAGCGCCTCGAGTCAAACGTATCCGGGTTTTCCTTGACGAGCTTGTAGAGAAGCTTGTGGATACTGTCGGGGTCCGAGATCAAGTTGGAGCCGACGCGACCGACGACGCCCCGCGTCAAGTCCGAGCCGCGGTGCGGCGTGGCCAGGAAGACGACCCGGCTCACGAACGGAAGCGGATCGAAGAAGAAATACCTGCGCAGCTCGTCGAGGACCTCGCGCGGGCCAAGGACGTCATCGAACGGCCGATCGGAATAGAGCCGCCAGAGCTGGGCCCCGCTCGAAACGGCCATGGTGCGGCTCAAGAGACCTCCCATGCTGTGCCCCAGCAGGACCATCTGCTCGAAGGCCGGGTCTCGGCCGTCGGGGTCGTAGAGCTGCTTGGCCTGGATCAACGACTCGCGCAGGTTGGCGGCGGCGATCGGGATCGGCACGCCGGTCGGGTACATGTAGAGCAAGAACTGATACTTGCTCTGGATCACCGGGTCGCGCAACAGCTCGTTGAGCATCGGGATCCAGGCCAGCGGCGTGGAGATCAGCCCGTGAACCATGACGACCGGGATCTTCCCGGTCTCATAGGGGCGGATCAAGAGCAGGTTGGCCCGTTCGAGGGCATGTTCGGGGCGGAGCAAGCCCGACCATCGATAACGGTCGAGGTCGGTCCGAGACCACATGTAGGCGAGCGGGGTCGTCAGGTCGGCCTCATATGCGATCAGATTGGGTCGCTCGCCGGCGGCACGTTTCTGCACGGGATCGATCAGCTCGAGCGTGCATTCCCGCGCTTCCGTGATATCGACCCTGGGGTCGCGCAGCCGCGAGTTGGGCACGAGGAATGCGGTCAGCGGGAAGGCCATCTCGGCCGGATAAAACCGTTCCCTGGGCGACCGCTCGCCTTTCTTGGTCTCCGTCTCGCGAACGGCGATCAGGGGCACACCCAGACCGTACTGGTAGAGGTCCTTGTTGAGGCCCGACACTTCGAAATCCGAGGCCAGGAGGATCTTGTGGACGTCGGCCGGGCCCCACGGGGAATCCCTGAGGACGATCCGCAAGGACTGTTCGCGGCCGTGGATCTTGAACGGGATTGTCTCGCCGTTCTGCGGCTGGATCTGCCCCTTGGTCTGGGCCGCCCGGATCAACCGGTCGACGCCCGCGTTATAGATCTCGCAGGCCAGCCGAAACCGCGGGTCCGACTGAACGCGCACACCGGCCAGGTCGGGATCGGGATCGAACAGGTAATCATAAGAATAAGCGGCGGCGTCGAGGAACCGGTCGATCGCCTGGGGCTTGCGCCTGTGGTCGAGCCGTTTCCCCTCGATCCAGGACAGCTCGGCGAGCGCGTAGACCAACTCGGCCTCGGCGCGTCGCTGGGCGAACTTCTCGAGGTGTTGCAGGGCCAAGTTGACGTCGTGGCGGTATTCCTTCTCCAGGTCAAACCGCCTGAGGGTCTCGAGTGTGCGCTCGCTGGGACGGTCGATCCCCGCCAGGCTCCGCTGGAGTGAAGACGACGCGCGATCGCCGCGGCTGGGCTGGATCGTGATGTCCGACCAGCCCAGAAGCGCCGAGACCAGGACGGTCAATTGAGCCACCGGCATTGCGGGTCACTCCCTCAACCCACGACGAGGCGTCCATCCCCGCCCGCGATCGGTCCCAGAATGATGACGATGAGCCGTTTGCCGGTCAATCCCGGTCATGTGCTTTAGCGGCGGATCAGGGTGCCTGGGCGATCGGATGAGCCGGGAGCACAGGTTTCACCCGTCCGTTATCGGCACTGTAATCGACGAAACTTCAAAGATTGTCAGAATCGCGCTCATCCGCGGATTTTGGGCGATCGTTACAAAGCTCAGGCCGAGACTGCGGCTTGTGCGGCGGATGCAACGGATTCGAGATAGGCGTCGACGACCTGATCGATCGGGCCGTCGGCCACCAGCCGGCCATGCTGGATCCAGAGCCCACGCGTGCACAACTGCCGGAGCGTCGCCAGCTCGTGTGAGACCAGGACCACCACCTGGGTCCGATCGAGCAGGCTCCGAATTCGGGCCTTGGCCTTATCCTGGAAGGCGGCGTCGCCGACGCCCAGGGACTCGTCGATCAGCAAGATGTCCGGGCTGACCTCGGTGGCGATCGCGAAGGCCAGGCGCATGTACATGCCGCTCGAATAATACTTGAGCGGCATGTCGGCGAACTCGTGAAGGCCGGTGAACTCGTGGATCCGGTCCACCTTGGTCAGCATCTCGCCCCGACTGAAACCGAGCATCGCGCCGTTGAGCACGATGTTGTCATGGCCGGAGAGCTCGGGGTTGAACCCCGCGCCCATCTCGATCAACGGTGCGACGCTGCCGCGGATCGTCACTTGCCCGGCGGTCGGCGGGTAGATCTTCGCCAGGAGCCGCAGCAACGTGCTCTTGCCTGCGCCATTCCCCTCCCACCACGCCCACGCGGTCGCCGGCGGCGATCTTGAGCGTGATGTTGGAGAGGGCCCAGAACTCGGAGCTGGGGGCCTGCGACTCCCGGCGCAGCAGCATGTCGAGGACGGCGCGCTTGAGCGAGTATTGCTTGTCGGAATAACTGACGAACCGAAGCGAGACGTCGCTCAACTCGATCAGCCCGGCCTGGGCCGAGGCCTGGCGCTCTGCCGGCCCGTCCCGATCAGAGTCGAAAGACCATCTTGTCTTCTTGAGACTTGAATATGGCATAGCCGATTCCCAGGCTCGCCGCCGCGATCACGGCCGCGGCCGCTACCAGGCCCAACCGAGGCCAACGCCCCGCGGACAACACGTCGTGAAACAGCTCGATGAAGTAGAATGCCGGATTCAGACGAAGCCGCCACTGGGCGTTCTTGAACGTCTCGATCGGAAACAGGATCGGGGTCGCGAAATACCACGCCTGCAAGAACACCGAAATGAGATGACCGCAGTCACGATAGAACGTGTTGGCCGTGGCCACGATCAGTCCGAGACCGAGCGTGAAAATGGCCAGAAGCGCGATCGCCAGCGGCAGGAACAGCATCGAGGGCGACAGCCTGGCCCCCAGCGGCCATAACAACACGAACAACGCCCCCAAGGAGAACACGAACGTCACCAGGCTGATCAGGACCCGCGTCAACGGAAAGATGAGCTTGGGCAGGTAGATCTTTCGGATCAGGGGCTCGTTCTGGATGATGCAAGTCGAGCATTCACTCAAGCTGATGCTCAGGAAGCTCCACGGCACCATTCCCGCGAACAGGAAGATCGGGTAGTTTTCGACGTCCTTGATCAGGTTCGAGAAGACCCAGGACAGAACCACCATCATCAGGAGAGGATTGAGCAGGGTCCAGACAAACCCCAGGATCGACCGCTGATATCGAACCTGAAGCTCCTGGACAACCATGTTCTTGACGACGGGCCAGAACCGCAGGAGCTGACGGCGATCCTCGACCAGCCTGGCCAGCCAGAGACTTGGTCCGCGAGGCACGGGCGGCGCCGGAAAGAACTCCGCGTGCGGGAACCTGGCACTCGTCCGAACATCCATGCCGGAAGTATTCCCTTCCCTTCCCTGCCGCCGTCTCCGATCGGCGTCCGTGCCGATCCGGTCGCGACGGCCAGGCATCTTACGGTCAACATCCACTTCACGGAAGATCAACAGCCAAAAGAAGTGGTCCTTGGTCCTTGGGTCAGTGCTCGGTGGTCGGTGGAGAGTGGCCGGAAGTCGGCGGTCAGCGTAGGTCGTTCCCCGTCTTTACTGACCACTGACCATGGAAGATGGGGGATTGCCGATCTTTCCCAGTCTAACCAAAATGTGAAACGATCAATCACTATCGGGTCGGGGCGTGAGTGCTCGCACACCGATTCGAGCGGCCAGGCGAAGCTTATCCCGATTGGGGAGCTTGTTGATGTAGTGCGACCGGAGAGCGCTCAACCAGCGGATCTCGCGTCCGTCGTAGCTGGCGACGACCCGCGTGAGGACGGGGCCGGGGCACGCCAGGGCGCGCTGGATGCCGGCGAGTGCGTCGGCGTTGTCGGCGATCTGGTTGTAGGAAAGCCCGACACCCTGCGCAAAGGCCGCGTAGTCGATGCGAGCGACTTCGGTGGCGGTGGTGCGGCGGTAGACGGGCTCCTGGAGCATTTGCATGTAGTGGTAGGCCCCGTCGTCCAAGACGAAGAACTTGACCGGCAGGCCGGCCCGAGCGGCCGACGACATCTCGATGGCCGACATCAAGAAGCAGCCGTCGCCGGTGACGCAGACCACCTGGCGGTCGGGGCGAACGCGCTGGGCGCCGATGGCCGCCGGAATCGCCCAGCCCATACTCTGGTTGTCGGCCGGCGTGAGATAGCGGCGCGGCCCGGGTACCTCGATGGCCTCGGAGGCCCAGTGAGTGGCGGCCGTCACATCAACGCAGATGAGCTCGTCGGGCCCGAGCGCGGCCCGAAGCTGGCTCAGAAAGAACATGGGGTCGACGGAGGGGGCGATCCGGACCGTCGCCGCCTCGCACCGATCGACCTGGCGCGACCGGCTGATCCGCTGCCAGAGCTCCGGGCAAGGGGCGCGGCGGATCGCCTCGCCGTCGATCAGGAGCCGGTCGAGGAAGACGCGGGCGTCGGCGCAGAGCGTGACGTGCGCCGGCACGTTGCGCCCCAGGTTGTGGGGATTGACGTCGACGTGGATCAAGAGGTCGTGGCTGGGGATCGCGTAAGAGGCCGTGGAGACTTCGCTGTAGCGGACGCCGATGGCGAGCACGAGGTCGACGTCCTTGAACGCGGCCTCGGCGGCCCGGGTGCCCTGTTTGCCGTATCCCCAGCCGACGGCCAGGGGGTGGGCATCGGAGATGCACCCCTTGCCGCTGACCGAGGTGGCCACCGGCGCCTGGAGCAGCTCGGCGGCCATGGTCAGCGACGGGCCCGCGTCGACGCATCCCAGGCCGGCGTAGATTCCCACCCGGCGGCGACGATCCGTCAGGTGCGCCAGCACTCGGTGGTAGGCCTGCTCGTCGAACGGAGCCGGGCAGGGGGGTGGCACGGGCTGGTTGTAGTCCCACACTCCCGCATAGACGGGATACGGGATCAAGACGGCGACCGGGCCCGGCTCGCCGGCCCGCGCGGCTGCGAACGCCTGGAAGAGTGCGCCGGGGATCTCGGCCTGGTGGCGGACTTCGATCAGGACCTTGACGACCGGACGGAGGATCGCCGCATTGGCCAGGCCGTGGACCTGCCCGATTTTCGCCTGGGGGGATCGCTCGACGTCGGTGACGATCGCGACCACGGGGATGCTGTCGAAGAGCGCCTCACCGATGCCGGTGAGTGCGTTGGTCAATCCCGGGCCGGGAACGACGGAAAAGACACCGACCTCGCCCGTGACGCGAGCCGAAGCGTCGGCCATGACGCTGGCGGAAGCCTCATGCGCGACCAGCATGTAGGGAACGCCGCGGGCCTTGAGCGCGTCCCATAGCTCGTTGGTCTGGGCCCCTGGGATTCCGAAGACGCAGCGGACGCCCTGACAGGAAAGCGCGGCCGCCGCCGCCTGCGCGCCGGTCATCTTGCCCTGGACACCCGGGCGCTTCGTGTACCGGCCCAGCTCGATGCGGCCGGCCAGGGCGCGGGGAGCGAAGGCCGAGACGGCCGCCGCTGCGGCGCCGGCCGCGCCGCCAGCGACGAAAAGCTCACGCCGGTTCAGCTTGGGTGACACGTTCGGGTTCCCTGGGGTGATGAAAAGTGGGTCTTGCACAAGCTGCGCGTTCCTCCCGATTTGGATGCGCGGTTTTCCCCCCCTTGTGAAGGGGGGGCCAGGGGGGGTGGTCCCGGCGCGATCAGTCACGCGGGAACCGTCGTTTTCGATTTCCAAGGCTCCCGCCCCATCCCCCCGAAAGCTGGATGATGAAGGATGAAGGACGAAGGATGAAGGACGAAGGATGAAGGACGAAGGATGAAGGATGAAGGATGAATCGTCCTTCGCAAAATCGGACCGAGAACGGTGTCCGAGCACACTGCGAATTGCACCGTCCACAGATCCGACCGAGAACGGTGTCCGAGCACACTGCGAATTGCACCGTCCACAGATCCGACCGAGAACGGTGTCCGAGCACACTGCGAATTGCACCGTCCACAGATCCGACCGAGAACGGTG
>JBIOJM010000079.1:0-31677 GCA_044450785.1 Isosphaerales bacterium | reverse complement strand
TTTCCGATCCTCCAACGCTTCACAGGTGAACGCGGCCTTCGCTCCCGTGTGACGACGGCGCTTCCGGGACGCAACGGGAATCTCATCCATTCGACCTTGCATGAACTCATCCTCCTTGACGAAATCATTCTTTTTTTAACTTGTTCCGCCGCAACCGATTTACAATTTCGGGCTCAACGGCTGAGTGCAACGCGCCCGTCTCGGAAAGGAATGTTCCGACAATTCCGTGCGGCGTTTACCGATCCCTCCAGATGGGAATCGAAATTCGCGCTTTTCGGTCGACAGTGGGACGGGGCGAGTTAAGGAAACTTAACAAGACATGGACGTGATGGCGATGGGGATTGTCGCTCTCTCATGATATGTTTATAGATGTGTTATTATGTGGATAGTTATTGAACACCACCCCCCAAAAGACAACCGTGACTCTGCCGTGCACGAGGTTCATGGTACCGAATACAATGGCACCCCGACGGCCACGGCGGCGGTCTTGAGCTTGTCATCCAAGGTTGCAAGCGGCAGACCTCGCCTCATCGCAAGTTCAAGATAGGCCGCATCGTAGGCGGAAAGGTTGTGAGCCCGTGCGAGATGCAAGGTGTGTCCGAATGCCTGTGCTCCGGTCACATCATCCTGGGTGATTGGAAGGGAGTCGAGGAACTGGACCGACTTCAAAGTCTCGTCCGGTGTCGAGCGTTTTCGACGCTCGCCCATCAGCAAGGCATTAGCCACCTCGAGCGGCCAAAGCGATGGGACGATCGCTCCCACGGTCGCCAGTGAATCGAGGACCGATTGCGGATACGGCCCCTTCTCGTCAGGAAAGCACCACGCGACCGCCACCGAACTATCGACGACAAGCCCATCCATAGGTCTTCCTTCCTCATCTGTGAAGGTCGGACCGCCTCATGAGTTCCGAGCGTTCAATAGCGTCGGCCTTCTTCGATTAACTCGCGGATAGAGATGTCTCCGAGCGAGCGGCCCTTGGCGAACGCCTTGAACTCTTCGATGACCTTCTTGACGTCAGGCTTCTCGGAAGGTGGCGGACCGAGCACCGCAACGGGCTTGCCGCGCCGCGTGATGGTAATCCTCTCTCCCCGCTCCACCCGCTCCAGGAGCTTCGAGAGGTTTCCCTTCAACTCGTAAGTGCCAACCGATTCCATGTCGAACCTCCTACTAATAGACTAGCCTGTTGACTAGCCTATCATGGTTCGGGCGACCAAGGAAAGGTCAAAAAGATTCCCGGGGGGGAAAAAAACGTTCCACGACGCCGCTGGATGGGTCACGCGGAATTGCGCGCTCTCTCCCATGGCGGTTTCCGCCTACATCAGTAGACGGCCGCATCCCGGCCGTCCCGCGACGGCCCCGTTGGGCTTCGCGCAGGTCGCGACACATCGGGGCGATTCTTTCGAGGGAAGGAGAGTTCGATGGAACCTGGCAAGAGGATGCGACGGGGGACGCTTTGGTTTGGTCTGGCGATTGTTCCGAGCATCAGCGCGGCCTTGTGGGCTCTCGGATCGCCGCCGGCATCACACGCCCAAGACAAGCAGAAGCAGGTGTCGAGCGACCTGGTCGTGCACGAGTGGGGGACATTCCTGGGGATGAACGGCTCCGATGGCGCGTCGCTCGATGGCATGTATCACGAGGAGCATGCCCTGCCGGCGTTCGTACATAGCCGCAGCCGCGACCAGCTCCGGCTGCCGGGTATGTTTCTCAAGGGTGAAACGCCGGTGATCTACTTCTATACGGAGGTCCGGCAGCCAGTCCAAGTCGGCGTCGGTTTTCCACGGGGCATCTGGACTCAGTGGTATCCCCAGGCCGGTCGGGTCCGTCCTTCCCTGCTGGAGCATGCGGAGAAGCCGGATCGCCTGAGTGGTGGACGCATCTGCTGGTCCGCCGAGTTGATTCCCGCGTCGGCCGTCAAGCAGGAGATCAGCAAGAGGCGAGGAGCCGTGCCGGAATCCGAGGTGAAGCTGCCGGCGACCTCGAGCGATGCCTTGTGGAACCATGCGCGCCAGGTCGACGCGGCGTTCGTCAAGACGGTCAACGCGGCCACGGACCCGGCAACCCCCGAGTTCGAGAAGTTCCTCTTCTACCGCGGCCTGGGCGAGACCCGACTGCCGCTCCAGTTCGACGAGGGAGGAAAAGGGGCACTGATGCTCGATCGTCAAGGATCACTCGGCGAGGGCGTCCGGCACGTCTTCGTCCTTAAGGTCGAAAACGGACGCGGAGTCTACAGCTACCGCGCCGCGGTACGGCCCGGCGAACGGGTCGACGGGGTGATCCCGTCGATGGACAAGGCACAGCCCCTGGCTGATTTCACCAAGGCCGTCGCCGACGCCTTGGCCGCGCGGCTCACCGAGGCGGGCCTTTATCCCAAGGAGGCGCTCGCGATGGTCAACACGTGGACAACAAGCTACTTCCAGACCGAGGGAGTCCGCGCCTTGTTCGTGCTGCCTCAGTCCTGGACCGACGCCTTCATTCCCATGACGATCGTCCCGATGCCCAGGCAAGTCGTACGCGTCATGGTGGGCCGGCTCGAGCTCCTGACAGCCGAGCGGGAGCGCCTGGCCGAAAACGCGGTGCGCGACCTGGCCGGCCACGATCCGACCACGCGGGAGCAAGCCTACCGGTTCCTCCACGAGCAGGGCCGCTACGTCGAGCCGATCGTTCGGCGCGTGCTGAAGACCACGAAGGACGACGCGGTGCGAACTCTCTGCCGGCGGCTGCTCCTGACCGAGCTTGTGACCGAGCTCCGCGCGGCAGTCAACAACGCGGCCGACGGTAAGCGGCTCGACACCGACCCGGTCCTGCTCCGTGCCCAGTTGGCCCGGCTGCTCCGCGAGATCGGTTTGCGCGCCGAAGCCCGGTCTGAGGGCGACGCCGTCCTGACGGCTCTCAAGGTGCATCCGACAGACCAGAATCGACCCCAAGCCGCCAGTCCGGCCGCTCTGGAAATCCGGGCCGCCGCGCTCGAGGCGATTGGCGACGACCAGACGGCCTCGAGAATCTACGCTCGCCGGGTCGAGCTCCAGGCACTCTCGATGAACGGGGACATCGATCCCACGACGATTGCGTGGCTCCGCGACTGGTGGGTGGGCCGGGCGTACGCTCAGTGCGTGGCTCGGATCGGCAAGGCCGGCGCGACGACCGCCGCGCTCGAAAGAAACCTGGCCCGGCAACGTTCCGGCTGGAACGATGGCAGCGACGATCGGGCCACTCGTGTTCTCCTCGCCTATCTGCTCGATGGCCAGGGCAAGGCCGCCCTCGCCGAGTCGCAATGGTCGTCGCTGACGGCGAAGTCCAGACTGAATGCAGCCTCAACGCCACCGGTTCCCGATCCGAAGGAATCCGGAGAACCGGGGACGTGATTCCGCGAGTCAAGGCCGCCGTGAACGTGTAAGATGGAACGGTGGCTGAGCCGGAATTCTGGATCGCGGAATCTCGTTTCCCTTCACGTGATCGATCACGATGTCCCAGGCCAGCGACCTCCAGGAATCGTCATCGAGACCGCTCCAGGCCCAGGACCTGGAGCGGTTCCGCGCCTACCTGGGCCTGCTGGCCCGGCTCGAGGTCGCCCCGCGGCTGCGCGACAAGGTCGACCTCTCCGGGGTCGTTCAGCAAACGCTCCTGGAAGCTCACAAAGGATTGATTGACCATCCGCGGCGGACCCGATCCCATGCGGAGGCCGCCGGGTGGCTGCGTTCGATTCTGAGCCACAACCTGGCCGATGTGCTGCGGAAGCTGACAGCTCGAAAGCGGGATGTCCGGCTCGAGTGGTCGCTCGACTCAGCGCTGGACCAATCGGCCTCGCGCGTGGAACAGTGGCTCGCCGCCGAGCAGTCGTCGCCGAGCCAGCATGCCATTCGCCAGGAAGAGCTGCTGCGGATGGCCGAATCACTGGCCGCGCTTCCGGAGTCACAGCGCCGCGCGATCGAGCTGCACCACCTCGAGGGCCGGCCTCTGGCCGAGATCGCCACCGAGATCGGCTCAACCAAGGCCGCCGTGGCGGGCTTGCTTCATCGCGGGCTCAAGACCCTCCGGTTGCGCCTCGAGCCGCCAGGATGACGATCCCTGGAACTGTGAACAAATTGGGACCGGCTCCGTAACGTGGGGAAAGCCCGTATCATTCTTGTGAGTGTCTCTCGAGAAGACCGTTCTTCAAAGTGACGTGACGCCATGGCCAGCATTCCCGGGAACTTATCCGAGTCGAGACGAGACTACGCTGAAGATCGCGAGCAGCGGCTCAACGAAGTCGTCGCGGCTTATCTGGAGGCACTCGAGACGAGTGAGCCACCCGATCGCTCCGCGCTTCTCGCAGAGTACCCCGACCTGGCGGCCGAGCTTGCGTTGTTTTTCGCCAACCAGGACCACATGGCCCGGCTCACTGCTCCGCTCCGCGGCGGGATGACGCCGGAGGTGCCTCCGCGGCCGGATTCCGCTCCACGTGTTTTCGACGGGGCCGAAGCCGAGGCGGCGATCATCCCTTTCGCTGGCGTGCCCGGGAGGGATCCCCGATTTAGTAGGGAGGACGCCGGCTGCCACTCGGCGCGCGAATCCGCCGCTGGAGCGACCGGCTCTCGCGTCCATTATTTTGGCGACTACGAGCTGATCGAGATCATCGCGCAGGGCGGGATGGGGGTCGTCTACAAGGCACGGCAAGTGAGCCTGGATCGCGTGGTGGCGCTCAAGATGGTGCGCGCCGGCCGATTCGCCACGCCCGACGATCTCCAGCGGTTCCGCCTGGAGGCGGCGGCCGCGGCACACCTGGATCATCCTCACATCGTGCCGATCCACGAGGTCGGCGAACACGACGGCCACCATTACTTCAGCATGAAGCTGGTCGATGGGGGTAACCTCGCGGCCCAGGTCGAGCGGTATGTCGAGAACCCCCGCGCCGCCGCGAAGCTGGTGGCGACCGTGGCCCGCGCCGTCCACTACGCCCACCAGCGCGGCATCCTGCACCGCGACTTGAAGCCCGCCAACATCCTACTCGGCGGACGGCCCGGGTCTCCGCTGGAGGACCTCGTTCCCATCGTTACCGACTTTGGGCTCGCCAAGCGCGTCGAGGGCCAGGGCGCCGCCAACCTCACCCAGTCCGGCTCCATCGTGGGTACCCCCAACTACATGGCTCCCGAGCAGGCCGAGGGACGGCGCGAGGCCGTCACGACGGCCGCCGACGTCCACGCCCTGGGGGCGATCCTCTTCGAGCTGGTCGCCGGCCAGCCCCCGTTCCGGGCCGAGACGATGCTCGAGACTCTTCGAATGGTCCGCGAACAGGAGCCGGAGCGACCCAGCACGCTCAATCCGAGGATCGACCGCGACCTGGAGACAATCGTCCTTAAATGTCTGGAGAAGTCTCCCCTCCGGCGCTACCGCTCGGCGGAAGCCCTTGCCGAGGACCTGGAGCGCTGGCTCGCCCGCCTACCGATCCGCGCCCGCCCGGCGACGCTTCCGGATCGGGCAATCAAGTGGGTCCGGCGCAGGCCGGCGGCAGCCGCTTTCATGCTGGCGGCGGCAGTGGCCGTCCTCGCCATTGCGCTGGCAGTCGGCGAGCTCTTCTCCACGGCGCGGCTCCGAAGCGACGTTGCCGCGAAGGGCCAGGCTCTGCTGGCGGAGCAAAAGGAACGCCGCCGATTCGAAACGGAGCTCGTCGAATCCCAAAATCGCAAGCTGCGGACGGAGGAAGACCAGTACGATCAGCGGGTCCTTGCCGCCGCGCAGGCACTCGCGAACAACGATCCCGTTCAGGACGATCCGCGCCGGGTGGAACGCCTGCTGGCGGATTGTCCTCCCCGACTGCGAAACTGGGAGTGGCGACACCTCAATCGAAGGCTGCACGCGGAACTTCTCACAATCCAGGGCCATTCCGGCTTCGTGTGCGGGTCCGACTTTCGGCCCGAAATCAGGAGTTTTCTCTGCGCTAACGATGGCCTCGGTGTCCCGATCTGGGACACGTCTACAGGCGTGAAGCTCCGCCGGATCCATGGCCCCGATGGGAATGCTTATGGCGTGTCCTTCGATCGAGCGGGCCTGCGCATGGCCACGGCCGGAGTTGGCGGCCAGATCAAGGTCTGGGACCTGAGCCGTGGCAAGCTGGATCATTCCTTTCGGGGCCACGAAGGCTGGGCCGCGGACGTCGCCTTCAATCCCGACGGCACCAAGCTCGCCTCCGGCGGCCAGGATGGAACGGTCCGGATCTGGGACGTCATGCCGAACTCGGGCGCCCGCCCGGAGAGCGACTCCGCCCTGCAGGTCCTTCGCGGACACACCGGCGGGGTCTTTGGTGTCGCCTTCGGTCCGGACGGGACCAAGCTCGCCTCGGCCGGCAAGGACGGAACCGTACGCGTCTGGGACTTGGTCCAGCAACCACCACGCATCACCTTCGTCTTTCGAGGGCACCAGCAGGATGTCTGTTGCGTGGCATTCCATCCCTCCGGGACGATGATCGCCTCGGGCGGAGCCGATCGGTGGGTGCGGATCTGGGACGCCGCCACCGGCCAGGAGCGCCTGCATTTTCGCGCGGCGGCCAGCCGCGTCAATGCAATCGCGTTCAGTCCGGACGGGACCAAGCTCGCCACCGGGAGCCTCGATGGCCCCGTCGGAGTCTGGAATGCAGGCACCGGCCGGTCGATCGTCGTCCTCCGCGGCCATGCCGAGCCGGTCTTCGAGGTTGCATTCAACGCCGACGGAACGAAGCTGCTCTCGGCCAGCCAGGACGCAACGATCAAGCTCTGGGACCTCACGTCGGAACCGGGAGTGCGTTCATTCCGGCTGGAGCCGGCTGCCGGATCCGTTGGGTCGCTCGCCACTCGCGACGAGCCTGCGGGGGCGCCAGATGTGCGGTGGGTCGGAGGCGTGGCGTTCCGGCCGTCGGAAAACGAGCTCGCCGCGGCCGGGACCAACCATACCGTCGCACTCTGGGACGTCGCCACCGGCCGGCTGAAACGCACGCTCCAGGCTCCGTGGGGAACCTCGATCGCCCTCTGCTACACTCGGGACGGCACTCGACTCGCGGTTGCCGGCACCGATCGATCCGTCCGGCTCTGGGACCTGGGCGCCTCGGGTGAGCCGGTCGTGCTGCCCGACCACCGCGAGGGCGTGGCCAGTGTTGCTTTCAGCCCCGATGGAAAAATGCTCGCCACGGGCGGGGGCGATTGCCCGCACATCGTCCAGGAACCGATGGGTAAGTTCCCGGCCGCCGAAGGAGACGGACGAACCATCCGCCTTTGGGACCCGGCCACCAGCACCTCGATCCGCGCGCTGCATGGTCACATCGGCTCGATTCACGCCCTGGCGTTCAGCCCCGACGGGTCCCGGCTCGCCTCCGCCGGCGCCGATCAACGCGTCCGGATCTGGAAAGTCGCCACCGGGGAGGTCAGCTTCGACTTGCATGGTCATTCCAGCGCGGTCTTCTGCGTCGCATTCAGCCCCGACGGGACGAAGCTCGTCTCGGCCGGAGCGGATCGGACGATCCGGTGCTGGGATTTGACGACCGGCCGTCTGATCCATGCACTCGCCGGCCACGCCAACTGGGTCATGGGGGTCGCATTCAGCCCGGATGGGACCAGGCTCGCCTCCGCCGGCGCCGATCAGAGCGTGCGGATCTGGGACCCGGCCCGCGGCCGGGAGGTTTTGAGCCTGCGCGGGCCTCAGGACCGTGTGCATGGTGTCGCGTTCAGCCCCGACGGCGCACGCCTGGCCGCGGCATCGGCCGACGGGAGCGTGCGCGTGTGGGAGACCGAGCCGGAGTCAGGACCGCGATAGCCGCTTATTGGCGGCGCTCGGCTCGATCAACCTCATGTTCAGGCCGGCCGCGCCGATCGATTGCGGCAACACGACTTGTATTTTCGGCCGCTGCCGCACGGGCATGGATCGTTCCGGTTCGCGCGCACTGGCTGAGCCCGCCGGCTCTCAGGGTTCCCGCGTGACGGTGTACTGCCGGGCGTCTCGTAGAAGGGTTTCTGTGCTGAGTGTCGTGACCAACTTCTTGTTGAGACGAAGCCCGGCTTGACGGAGCCGGAGATACTCGGGCAGCAAGTTCGCGTGGGTGGTCATGATTCGCTCCTTCGATTCGGATACTTCCTGGTGAATGTGCCAATCTCGCCCTTCTGGTACTGCATCTCCCAAAATCGTCATACCTACCCGCTCGCGAATCATACCCAACCTCAGATAATCCCGCGAGGCGCTGGCATGGAAATCGGATAATCCCGGCGACTTTCAAGATTTCGTCCGAAAAACCGGATTGGCAAACCCCTCTCGAGTGCACTATGCCATTAGAATGATCCGAGAGGGGGGGGACCCGCGGTCATGGCGAACGTACCGGCTCAGGCGTTCACCGAGCATCTTCGGACGCTTTTCAGCGCGGGAACCTGCGCTGGACTGTCCGACGGGGAGTTGCTCGATCGGTTCATGTCCGGTCGAGACGAGGCAGGCGAGCTGGCCTTCGAAGCCCTGGTGACCCGGCACGGGCCGATGGTCCTGCGGGTGTGCCGTAACCTCCTGGACGACCCGCACGACGTTCACGACGCGTTCCAGGCCGTCTTCCTGGTTCTGGCCCGCCGAGGCGGTGCGATCCGCAGCCGCGAGTCAGTCGGGAGCTGGCTGTATGGAGTCGCGGTCCGGGTCGCTGCGCGGGCCAGGGTCACGGCGATCCGCCGCCGCGTCCGGGACCGCCGAACGACCCAGGCGGCCCAGGAAATCGCGGCGGCCGGCCCTCAGCAAGACGACTCGTCGTCGATCGAGCGGAATGATGGCGCCGACGTTGTCCACCAGGAGGTGAGCCGGCTTCCGGAGAAATACCGCGCGCCCATCGTCCTCTGCTACCTCGAGGGCCTGACCCATGACGAGGCGGCCGCGCGATTGAGCTGGCCAGTGGGAACCGTCCGCAGCCGGCAGTCGCGTGCAAGGGAAACTCTTCGAAACCGCTTGAACCGCCGCGGCGTGACCGCGTCGACCGCGATTGGACCCCTGAGTGCGTGGTTGGCGGGCGAGCGCGTGGCGTCATCGGCGACGGTCCCGACCGCCGTCGCCGCATTCTCCACGACCATCTCCAGGGAACTGCCGGCAGCCATCGCGCGGACCGTTTCTAAAATCGCGGCTGGTCAAACACCAGCCGCCGTGTCGCTCTCCGTGACCTCTCTCGCACTCGCTCGAGGATCAGACATCGACTCGCTCCTCCGTCGTTTGAGGGAGCTCGAGCGGAAAGTCGACCAGCTCCAGAAGGAGCGAAGCGAGAAACCGGCCATCCGTCCGTAGACTCTCGTCGAGCGCGGCGGTTGATTCTCCTCGCGCGAACGGGATATTATTGCGATGACGGCTGATGTTTTCGCCGAAGCCAAGAAGATGGACCGACCGTGATGCGCCCTCAAGACGTCTTCGAATCGACATCACTCACGGCTGGACCGACTCGTTGACCAGCCGGTGGAATTCGTCCCGCAGCTTGAGATGGCCCGAGGGGTAAATCTGAGTCATCATGATACCGATCAGCTCGTGCTGGCGATCGACCCAGAAGTCGGTGTAATAAATCCCACCCCAGCCGAAGGTGCCAACCGGGTCTTTCCTGATGTCCGCGCTGGCCTGAGTATGGATGCCGAAGCCATAGCCGAATCGTGATCCATGCACCAGAATCCAGAGCGGCAAACCCCCCGTCTGGTCGCGGGTCATGGCCTGCACCGTCTCGGGCCGCAGGATCCGGGTTCCTTGCCGCTCCCCTCGGTTCAGGAGCATCTGCAAGAACCGGGCGTAGTCCCCGGCGGTCGAGACCAGCCCGGCCCCACCCGAAAAGTATCCGGCGGTCCCCCGGTAAGGCAGGCTCGCCGCGTAAATCAGGCCTCCTAGGGCGGTAGGCCCGTCTCCGGTCCGAGAGATCGTCCCTCCCGCGCCGGGCTTGTAGAGTGCGGCCAGCCGCCCGCGCTTCGACTCGGGAAGAACGAAATGGGTGTCGTTCATCTCGAGCGGCGTGAAGATTCGCTCGGCGAAAAACGCATCCAGCGACTTGCCCGAAACGACCTCGATCAATCGGCCCAACACATCGGTGGAGAGGCCGTACTCCCAGGCCGTTCCCGGCTGGTGGGCGAGCGGCAGACGGGTAAGCCGGCGCACGTTGTCGGCCAGTGAATGATCGCAGGGACTCAAACCATCGCAGATGCCCTCCTGGGAATAGAGCCGCCCCACCAACGCGTGATTGCGGAAGCGATAACACAGCCCCGAGGTGTGCGTCAGCAAGTCGCGGATCGTGATCGGCCGGTACGCTGGGACCAGCTCATATTCTTCGCTGGAATCACCGGAGGTCTGCGCCGCGTCTTTCTTCTGCTTGGGCATCGCCACTTGCATGAACTTGAATTCCGGCAGGTAGCGGGAGATCGGGTCGGACAGGTCGATCCGTCCCTGTTCGGCCAACATCATGACAGCGGTGCTGGTGATCGGCTTGGTCATCGAGGCGATGCGAAAGATCGACTCGGGGCTCATAGCGATGCCGGCTTCGACGTCCTGCATCCCGACCGCGCTCTGATAAGCGACCTTGCCATGACGGACGACGACGGCCACGGCACCGGCGATCTGCTTGCGGTCCACGTGGTCTTGAAGGAGTGCGTCGACGCGTTCGAGTTTCTCCTTGCTGAGCCCCACCTGATCGGGACGGGCCCCAGGAAGCCTTTCCTCCGCCTGCAACGACCTGACCAAGAAGCCGGTCAGTAGGACCAGCACGATCGCAACAGCACGGTCTGGGCGTTGCATGGCGGGTCTCCCGTCAGCAAATCAAGAAATCACTCGTGGCTCCTGATTGGCCGCTCAACGATCGCGGCCAGATCTGGCACAGAGTCGAACGGTTGCAGCACAGGCTCGACCAGGCTGTTGTCGTGGACCAGCATGCCGCGCTCGCCGACAAAAAAGCTCTGAGCCTGCATGACCACGAGGTTGAAGACCGGCTCGATACCATCGCTCTCCACGGCTTTGACTGAGGCAACTCCGCCCAGGGCGCGGAGGACGTCGCCCGGTTTGAGGTCGCGAGCCATTACCCAGCCTTGTCCGACTCTCCAGAACCGATGGATGCCTGTCGCACTGACCACCTCTCGATCCAGGCTGATCTTCAAGAGCCTGTCGGGTTTGTTGTGCACCGCGGCCACCACGGGCTGGAAGCTCAGTGCCCCGGTGCGAGGCTCCTGGGTCAGGATCTGGTCGGCGATTCGCACCGACTCGATCGGCCGGAGGCCGGTCAGGGTGTGGACCGGAGTGCCGGCCGCGAAGCAAGAGAAGTGGACATTATCGGCGTATGCCGGCTTGGACTCCTGGAGGGTCCAGTCTTGTCGGGAACGAGGTGCGGGCGGCTCGTAGGAGTAGCCCTGCTCCTCGATCCACCACTTTCTCCAGGCTTCCTGGTCCTTCCCCGAGTTTTGCTCGGTGACCGTGGTCAGGACCCGGATGATCCGCGCGTTCAACTGATCCACCTGGCGAACACGGAGCTTGGCGGCAAGAACGTCACTTTCTGATTCGATCGAGATCTGCCTGATGATCGCCTCAAGGTCGAGGACCTGGCGCTGGCGCTGGAGCATCACCCTGCCTGGATAGCTGCTCATCGGTGTCATGAGCGAAGCATTTCCCGATGACGAGATCGAGCGCGATTCATCAACCGTGTAGGTTCTGAAAATATCGTACCGCGGGCCCTGGACGACCAGGAAACCCGTCGAACCGATCGCGTCCCAGCCGATCGGCTGCAAGAGGTAGTGGTAGAGGATCGGATCGGGATCGAGCTCAGGGTCGCGCAGGGAACGGACGAGGAGAGAGGTGATGTCGCGTGGGTCACGGCAGCGCAGCGTCGCGATTGCCTTGCTCCGCACCTCGGCCGAATCGCTGACAACGGCCAGGAGCGTCAATGCGTGCGTCGAGCCCGGCGAATCTATCTGCCCCAAGAGCTGTCTGGCGACCTTTTGATCGGACGCCTTGCTACTGGCGAAGGTCGTCCAGACCGACGGAACAGCGCGCGGATCGGTGATCCCCTGCAACGCCTTGGTCGCCTCGGCCTGCCTCGACTTGTCTTCCAGCCGGCTCCGCAGCTTGGCCAGCAGCGTTGTCCATCGCTTGTCGGCCTTCTTTTGAGCTTCCGCCTCGGCTTTCTCGGCGGCCAGTTGAAGGTCCGTGACCCAGCGCCGACCTTGTTTCTTGTAGCCGAGGCGCTTCCAGGCGGCCTCGCGGCTGGGGTCGAGCTGCGTGACCACCGTCAGGTGGGCGGTGGCCTCGGGCTTGAGCCCGTGCTGCTCGCACCACATGGCGATTTTCCAGTGAGCGTCGGCGGAGTTGTCCATGCGGGCGCGGCGGCCATTGTACCCGGCCATGGCGGCGCTCGTTTCATCGGCCGTGAGCTTGTCGTGAATCGCCTCGGGCGATTGCCACTGGCCGCGGAACGCGACTAAGCCCAGCAGGCCGCGGGCCGTGGCATGGCCCGGGTCGGTCAAAACGGCGATCACCAGGTGCTTGAGTCGTTCGGAGTACAGACCATGCGCCTCGCACCAGAGTGCCATGTGGACGTGAGCGTCGGCCCCGCGGCCCAGCCTGGCTCTGGCCTCATTGTAGAGGGCCAAGTCACTCGACTTGGTCGGAGAACCAGCGCTCGCGCCAGCCGGCGGCTCGGCAGTCAGACACGCCAAAGAGACCAGCAGCGCAGGAAACATCACTCGCCTCCTCAGAAGAATGAATCGCCCGATGCGTTTCGCGGGAAGTGATGTTCGCAAACTAGCAATCAGGACCATGGCAGTCAAGCCAGTCGAACGCGCGGTGAAAAGATCGTTACCGATCGGCCAGCATCTTGCGCAGGACCTTCTTGTCCAGCTTCCCCACGCTGGTCTTGGGCAGCGACTCGATGAAGCGGACGTCCTCGAGACTGGGCAACTGCCAGTTCCTGAACTTCGTGCTCAGCAGATCGATGATGTCTTGCGCGTCGACCGGATGGTTCAAAGGATCGCGCCGCACCACCAGGACGACCGGCACCTCGCCGCAAACCTCGTCAAGGCGCCCGACCACCGCGGCCTCCAGCACGTCCGGGTTCGCCAGCACCAGGTTTTCCATGTCCTGGCTCGAGATCCACTCGCCCTTGCGCTTGATCAGGTCCTTCTTGCGGTCGGTGATCTGGACGTAGCCTTGCGGGTCGATCGTGACCATGTCGCCGGTGCGAAACCATCCGTCGGCGGTGAAAGCCCCGTCGGCCCCGGGATTGTTGTAGTAGCTCCGCGCGATCCAGGGACCGCGGACGATCAACTCGCCCACGTGCAGGCCGTCCCAGGGCAAGTCTTCGCCCCGATCACCGAGGACGCGGACTTCCACCCCCACGACCGGAAGGCCCTGTGTCAAGCGCACTTCGAGCTGTCGCTCGGCGGGCCAGTCTTGCATGGCGGCCTTCAGCCGGGAGACGGTCCCCAGCGGCGAGGTCTCGGTCATCCCCCAGGCATGCACGATGGTGATGCCGAAGTCCCGCGCGTAGTTCTCCATCATGGTCCGAGACGCCGCGGCCCCGCCCACCATCACCGTGCGCAGGCTGGATAAATCGTATTGCTTCTCCTTGAGGTGCTGGTAAAGGAGGGCCCAGATCGTGGGGACACCGGCGGCGCAGGTCACCCGCTCGGCCTCGACCAGCTCGGCGACCGGCTGGCCGATCATCTGCGGGCCCGGCAGGACCTGCTTGGCGCCCGCGATCGTGCATGAGTACGGCATCCCCCAGGCATTGACGTGAAACATCGGGACGGTGAGCAGCATGACCTCCCGCTCACTTGTGGCCGCGGAGTCCACCATGCAAGCGGCCATCGCGTGAAGATAGGTCGATCGATGGCTGTAGAGAACTCCCTTGGGCTCACCGGTGGTCCCGGACGTGTAGCACAACCCCGCGGCCGCGTTTTCATCAAGGTCGGGAAATTCGACTCGCTCCGGCGCGGCCGCCATCAGCTCTTCATAATCGGCCGAGGGTTGCGGAAGCGAGGGCGGTTCCGGTCCCCGTTCATCCATGAGGATGTATTTCTCGACGGTGGGTAGCTCGCGCTGCATTTCCGCCAGGGTCCCCGCCAACGACTTGTCCAGGAAGATGAGCCGGTCTTCGGCGTGCTTGATGATGTAAAGGAGCTGCTCGCGAGGAAGCCGGATGTTGATCGTGTGCAGGACCGCCCCGATCGACGGCACGGCGAAATAGAGCTCCAGGTGCCGCTGGTGGTTCCAGGCAAACGTGGCAACCCGGTCGCCGGCTTGCACGCCCAATCCCCGCAGGACGTTCATGAGACGATGGACCCGTCTCTCCAGTTCCCCATAGTTCGAGCGCTGGATGGATCCGTCACCGCGGCGGCTGACGATCTCCTTGTCGGCGAAAAACTGGCCTGCCCGGCGCAGGATGCTGGGAATGACCAGCGGCCAGTCCATCATCAGTCCGTCCATCGTTTGCCTCCCTGGTCGATCTCCTTTGATACGTTCGATTCACGAAGCTCGATCGTCCGATGATAACCATCCGTCCCCAGGAATTTCATCAGGCGGGTGCCGGGATCGGCGAGGTCCATTATGATGCGGTGAACGGTTTTCGGAAAAAAATCGATTGGTGATGCCCTCTGGTGACACTACCTCAGGATTACGACCACAAGGGCATTCGTCGGGGGACTTCAGTTGTGGACAGCGGACCGTCCAGCACCACGCCGAGATACTTGGAGGCCCTGTTCCACTCGGGGACGCTGGCCGGCCTGAGCGACCGCGACCTGCTGGAGCGGTTTGCGTCCCGGCGCGGCGAAAACGATGAGACGGCTGAACTGGCCTTCGCCGCACTCCTGGCGCGGCATGGCGCGATGGTGCTGCGGGTCTGCCGCGCCGTGCTCGGCGACCGTCACGAGGCCGAGGATGCCTTCCAGGCGACATTCCTGGTCCTCGCAAGCCGGGCGGGGTCGATCCGGCGGGGTGCTTCGGTCGGGTCGTGGCTGCATGGCGTGGCGTGGCGAGTGTCGGCCCGTGCGCGGTCGCGAGCGTTGCGGCAGCGACGCCATGAGCGGAGGCTTGCCGAGATGACGACCCATACAACAGGGGGAGAATGGAGAGATCCCTCGCCCGACGACGATTCAGGCCGCGTCCTTCAGGAGGAGATCGGGCGCCTGCCCGATCGATTCCGCGCGGCGGTGGTGCTCTGCTATCTCGAAGGGCTGACCCACGAGACGGCCGCCGAGCAATCGGGCTGCCCGGTCGGCACGATCCGCAGCCGGCTGGCGACGGCCCGAGAGCGATTGCGCAAGCGCTTGACCCGCCGCGGCGTGGCCCCCGCGGCAATTCCCATGGGCTTGTCAAGAACGGGACTGGTTTCGGTGTCAGGCGCTGGGCGCGGGTCTCCCGACCCCGCCCCTCCTGTGGGATTGTCGGTTCCGGCCGCGCTGGCGGATGCCACCGTCCGCGGTGCGCTGCGGGTTGGACTGGGCAAAGGTGCACTGGCCGGGATCGTCACCGTCGAAGCTGTCACGTTGATGGAAGGGGTTCTGAAGACCATGATGACCACGAAGCTGATGCTCTTGACGGCGACGGTCCTCGTCGCCGGATTGGTGACCACCGGTGCGGGTGTGGCGGCCTATTCCGCACTGGGGCGAGACGACGGCCTCGCTCGCGGCCGGGCGGGCGCGCCGAATCCCGCCCAGACGACTGCCCGGAAACAGGAAGCAAGCCCAACGGCCACACAGGTGCCAACGCCTCGGCCCGTACAAGGCGCGCCCTCGGCTGACGAGGTGAAGCAGAAAATGCTTCGGGTTTCCCAAGAAAGTGTGCAGGCTATCTTGCGCGAGTACGAGTCGGAAAGTGAAGCTGTTCGGAATGCCGCCCAGAAGGTGAAGACCCCCGAAGAACGCAAGGCTTTGCTATCCCAGCGACGCGCGAACCCGGCGTCCTACGCCGGAGCGCTTCTGTACGAGGCTGAGTTAAACCCCGGGACGCCTCCCGCCGAAGAGGCCCTGATCTGGATCGTCAAGAACCTCCTGGCTGGCTCGATGGTAGAGCGGGCCAAGGAAATGATCGTCCGCGACCATATCCGGAGCGATAAGATCGATCCCCTATTCAACCAGCGGCAGTTGAACATGACAGGATCGAACGCCACCGAGCGGCTGTTCCGCGAGGCACTCGCCAAAAACCCGCACCGCAAAATCCAGGGACTAGCCTGCTTCTATCTAGCCCGCTATCTCGTCTCCAAGGCTTCCGTCGTTCGGCTCGGCAAGATGTTCGACCCGGCTCAACTGGGAACATTCTCATCTCCGATCAATAGGGAAAGCTGGGGCCAAGATTATAACGAGCGGCTTATTAGGCTTGACCCCGAGGCCTTGGAGCGCGAGGCCGCGCTCCTGTACGAGCGAGTGATCAAGGAGTTTGCTGACATCCAACTGCCCAATCCGTTACCCAACCCCACTGGCGATCGCCTGCTGCCTGGGCGTCCCTCGACTCTCGCGGCGGCTGCCCGGTCTTACCTGCACGAGCTCAAACACTTTGGGATCGGCCAGCCGGCACCCGAGATCGAAGGCGTTGACCTCGATGGCAAGCCCATGAAGTTGAGCGATTACCGCGGCAGGGTGGTGGCCCTGTACTTCTGCGGCCCTCTCCTGCTTGGCGCCAGCGGGACCAATCAGCCGGCGGGGGTCACGGAATCCGTGCGCGGGGTGGCCCGACGCCACGCGAACGAACCGTTTGCCTTGCTGGGGGTCGCGACCGTCAATCCCGGTCGCAGTGCCGACCGTGAAGCCTTCAAGTCGTTACTCAACGCCAGCGGGCTGCCCGCCCGGTTCTGGTGGGACTTGGACCAGAACGGCAATCCCGGGCCGATCCAGACGGAATTGAACGCACGTGTGGATCTGTACGTGCTCGACCGTCGCGGCGTGATCCGTTACAAGCACGTCTTCATGCCCGAGTTATTCGAGAAGGCCGTCGCAACGCTTGTGAAGGAGCTGAAGGACGAGCTGGGACGGTCCAAAAAGAACGATTGAATCCGAAGGTTCACCGTCAATTCCACCCGACCCGAACGAACGTGATTGCCTTGCTGACCGTGTCGTGTCTGGTACTATGGAACCATCGCGAAGTATGGGCTGGATGTGGAGGAAACCGATGGAAACACAAGCATCCACGATCAAATCCGAGGCACGACGAATCGTCGATCAACTCCCGGATTCAGCATCCTGGGAGGATCTGATTTACCAGCTCTATGTGCGTCAATCGATCGAGGCCGGTATCAAGGACGCCGACGAGGGTCGAGTGGAGTCGGTGGAAGTCGTGCGTCGCTCCTTCGGATTGCCAGAATGACCGTTGACTTTCCCAAGGCTCTCCTTTCTGGGACGAAGCTCGTCCTTGTCCGACGAGGGGTGATTCCGTGACTCCCACAAATGAACTCATGAACGAAGCAGAGCAGGCTGCTCGCGTTGCGGAAACCTGGGCCGACCTCTCGAACTTCCTGTTCAACCCTGTCGATGGGCTGGTCGCCAAAGCCTACCCGACCCGCGAGGCGCGTGAGGCGTTCGTCAAGACCGATGATTATAAGAAGATCCGCCAATTGGTCTCTGACACCACGCTGCGCCACGGGCTCGTCGAAGGCGCAACACCGAGAAGGAACTGATTCCGCTCAGCATCACCCGTCGCTCAGCGACTCGGGCGCCTTGTTGTGCCAGGCCATCAGAAGTGCGCCGCGGACCGCTGCCTTCCCGGCGTGTTGAAGATTCACACTCGTCGCGCCCTTCCGTCCCCAGCCGCCCGGCACGGGCTCGAAGACCGCCGGCTCCGCCTCGGTGACGGACTTTTGCTGCTCAGGCGTGAGCATGACGACTCCCCGTCTTTCTTTGGGCCAGAGCGTGGCGAAAATCTTGCCGCGCACCCGAAAATCCGGGTGATTCATGTGGGCGCCTTCAGTCGCCTCCGGCAGCTCGAGAGCGATGCGGCGATAATCTTCGGGAGTCATTTCGTCATTCCCTTGCCGCGGCGAACTCGGCGGTCATGCCTCAGACCGCGGTCGGCCAAGCCAATCCCGGTGCATCCCGGTTCCCACCGGCCAGGCGAATGCCGGGCTGAGCGGCCGTTGTGCTTGACGCGGCGGCCCGGGAGCGTGGCAGCACAAATGCGAAGGTCGAGCCCGCGCCCGGTTTGCTGGAGACCTCGACACGGCCCCCGTGCAACTCGACGAACGTCTTGACCAGCCACAGCCCCAGACCGATGCCGCGCTTGCCGAACTGGTAGTCGCCCGACGAGTGGCGGAGCGTGTCGAAACCGGTGAAAAACGGCTCGAACAGGTGCTGCTGGTCCGCCGGGTCAACCCCCGCCCCTTGGTCGCTGACTTGCACGCGGATCCATCCGGGAGCCGCCGGCTCGGTGCGAGCCTCGAGACGGATCGTGCCGCCGTCCGGAGTGAACTTCACCGCGTTCGCCAGCAGGTTGATCAGGACGTCGGCGATCTTCGATGAGTCGACCTCGAGCGGACCCAGATCCGGCTCGATGTCGATCGTCACCGTCTGGCGCCTCAGCTCCAGATAGGGGGACAGCTCGTCGATCGCGCGCCGCACCACCGGCTCCAGCTCGATCAGCTCGATGTCGAGGGATTGGCTGAAATCCCGATTTCGGACCAGCTTGAGCATCCGCTCGACGGTCCGGGCCAGGCGGCCGGCCGCGGCACCGATCCGATCGACCCACTGGCGCTCCATCGGCGAGGCGCTCCGGCTCTGTGCGATCTTCCACAGCTCGAGCATGCCCAGCACCACCGTGATCGGCGTGTTGAGCTCGTGGCTGGCCACCTCGATGAACGCCCCTTTGAGCCGGTTGGCCTCCATGAGCCTGGCGTTGCTCTCCCGCAGGTCGGCGAGCAACCGGTTCTTTTCCACGATCAGGTTGTGGTGCTCGACGCCTTGCCGCACCACGGCCGCGAGCAGCTCGGGCTCACACGGCTTGGCAAGAAAGCGGAATACATGCCCCTGGTTGATGGCGTCGATGACGGTATGGACATCGCTATATGCAGTGAACAACAGCCGCGTCGTCTCGGGGCGAATGGCCATGGCCTGACGCAGGACCTCCACTCCCGTCATCTCCGGCATTCGCTGGTCGGAGAGGATCACCTGGACGTTCTCTTCCGACCGGAGAAAATCCAGCGCAAGGGCGCCACGCTGGAAGGTGACGACCCGGTAGTCGATCCGCAGCAGGTCGTGAACCGATCGCAGCACCTCGTACTCGTCGTCCACCACCAGCAAGGTCGGACGCACCCGCTCATAGGGCGGCCCGGCACCCGCTTGCTGACCGGCAATCAATTCCGAAGCCGGAAGGCCCGGCAGGCTCGAGGCGGGAGCGGCACGGGGTTCCGGCCCCAGGATGGAATCCGAACCCAAAGCCGCGGATAACGTGACGGACATGTTGTTCCCAGCCTGAAGCTGCTGATCCACCTTCACCTCAATTCGTGGCCGCTGCCCGGTTCGAAGGGGCCGGGCGAGCTCTAACTCTCCGGCAAAGGACGGGTCGAGACGAATCGCTTGATGAGCGTCACTTCGTTGCCTGCATCATTGTATCGCATTTCATCGACCATCCCTTGACAGATCAAGAGGCCGAATCCGCCGGCACGAAGGCCCAGCTTCTCACGAACGTCCAGGTGCGAGAACGGATCCCCCGCGACCGCGGCGTGCGGCAGGGTCGAGCGGTCAAACCCCGGCCCCTGGTCCCGAACCACGATTTCCAGGCGGTCATCATGCACGCGATACGTGATGTTGACCAGACGATCCGACTGGTGCAGGTTGCCCCACTCGATGGCGTTGTGAGCCATTTCCATGACCGCCTGCCGTAATTGCACAACCTGGTCGTGCGTCAGCGGCGTTGACTGGCAAACCAGCATCAGGAAGTCGTTCAAGTCCTTGAGGAAATTGATCTCGCTGCTGAGCTCGACGTGGATCTCGCCCTGGAGGGCGCGCTGCTCGATGCTGTTGCGCCAGGCCCGGGCCAGCGTGATGGCCTCGAAGAGGGCGTCCACACCGTAAGGCTTGGTGACATATGCGTTCGCACCGACACGAAATCCATGGATGCGGTGCTGGACGTCGTTCAAGGCCGTCAACATGACCACCGGGATCATCATGGTCGCTCGATCGGTCCGCAACCGCCGGCAGACGTCGAAGCCGTTGATATCCGGCAGCATCAAGTCCAGGAGCACAACGTCGGGGATGCGCTCCCGCGCGATTCGCAAGCCGGTCTCGCCATCCTCCGCGAGGATCGACTCGTAATCGCGCAGGCGGAGTATCCTGGCAACCAGTTCCGCCTGCTCGGGATGGTCCTCGACGATCAGAGCCGTTCCCATCGTCCGGTTCCCCGCGATCTTCCGGGCCTCTCCACTCCGCGACTTGAGCTCCCATCTTCACCGTAATCTGCTCATAACTCAACGCCGGCGCGCCAGGCGCCACAACCGTTCACGCAACATGCAGCTCGACGACATCACCGTCGTGCAGCTCATGGTCGCGCTTGACGGCCTGACCGTCGAAAACGCCGGTGCCCCAGATCCGCGCGGACTTCAACGACTGCTCAAAATCCCGGTGGATTTCCCTGGCGAGGTCCAGCACGGTGCTACCGATCGGTAGCGTGAATGGTCTGGTCCGATCGGCTGGTTTGCCAGGGACTTTCGTATAGACTCGCAGCACCCCCAGTAAATGGTATGTCGCCGCACGTACTGTTTCCAGACCCTCGCCGGTCAGGGCAGAGACTGGGACGACCGGAAACCGGGGCGCGAACCACTCACGGACCACCTCGAGGCGATCGCCCGCCCCGCCGGCGTCGAGCTTGGTCGTGACCATCACGGTCTTCAGGTGGCGGATGCACTCGTCCTCGACATCGTGGGGAAGCTCGCCGACCAGCTCGGCATGGCTTGCGGCCAGCCGTTCAAGCACCGTGAGGGTGGCCTCCGCCACGTCGTCGCTCGCCAGGTCGGCCACCAGGAGGGCCGCATCGGCCGAGCGAATCAATTCCGGTACCCACGGCTCAACGAATTCGGACGAAATGGCCGGCAAGTCGACAAGCTGCACCGGCACATCCTGCCACATCATGATTCCCGGTTGCGGCGCGCGGGTCGTGAACGGATAGGGCGCGATTTCGGGCCGGGCGTTGGTCAGCGCCGCCAGCAGCGTGCTCTTTCCCACGTTCGGCGGACCGATCAGCATCACCTGGCCGGCCCCCTCGCGCGGAACGTGATGGCTCAACCCCGCTTTCTTGCCTCCTGGCTTCCCCCGCTCCTGCTCCGCCTTGAGCTGGCTCATCTTTTGCTTCAAATCCGACTGGAGCTTCTCTGTCCCCTTGTGCTTGGGGAGCAAGCGAAATAATTCCCGGAGCTTCTCCAGCCGTTTTTCCGGAGTCGTCGCTTTGCGGTACTCGTCCTCGGCCTTCAGGTATTGCGGGGGAAGATTGGCCGGCATCGTGGTGTACCTCCATGGCGCACCAAAACGAACCCTTGGCACCGTAGCGACTTCCGCGCCGCGATGCAAGAGTCTGGTGTCGAACCGCAACGTTCCCGGCGGGCGATCCCCGTTCCCTATCTGTACCTTTGTGTGTCATTGCCGCCACTCAGGCCGGGATGGCATGGCGTTTGACGATTGTACGCATCCGATCGGCACCGAATCTTCCTTAGAGGCGTCTCATTTTTCCCAGGCAATCTATACTTCACTCAGAGGGTCCATACTGGCGAGGAGGCAACGCACGATGTACGTCCTCGATTTTCTCAGGAGCCGTGGTGTCTGGTTCGAGGCGCTGCTTCATCACCCTGCGTCGTCGTCGACCAAGCGGGCGGGGAATGTTCACGTCCCGGGGCGCAGGGTAGCCAAGGCCGTGCTGATCAAGGCCGGCGATCGGTTCGTGCTGGCCGTGTTGCCGTCGACGTCGTGGATCGACCTGGGACAGTTGAGCGATGTGGTGGGGACGCCGGCCTCCCTGGTCCGCCTCGCAACCCCGGACGAGCTGCTGGCGATCTTCCCCGACTGCGAGCCGGGAGTGGTCCCCCCGTTCGGCCGTCTTTACGGTCTGACGACTCTCGTCGATTCGGGCCTGGCGGAAGTGACCGACATTGTCGTCGGGGCCAACACCCGCCACGAGGGACTGCGGATGCATTTCCGCGACTTCCAGGCGCTCGAGCAGCCCATGCGGGCGTCCTTTACCCGGCCGATCGCGCCCCACACCGACCCTCCGGTCCCAGCCCATCGTGACCGAAACCGTCGCGCGGGATAGGGCCGAAAAGTGGATAACACCAACCCGACGCGCAAGCGAGGGTCGCTCTCCGGACGTGTCCGGAGAGTGTTTGGTCTCGCGAAAACAGCCCCTCGCTTGCGCGTCGGGTTAGTATGATTTGCGCGAGCGATGCGGCGTGAGATCGTCTCTCAATTGCTGGTTTCTAGCTCGTTGTCGGCTGATTGGGGAAATTGCCGTGGTGGCTGTCACAAGGAGGTCGGCGCTCCTGCAAGCAGGATTCTTTGCCAGAGGCAAAACTCGCGCCCCAGGACGAACACCTCATTGCCTGGTACTTGAGTTACGTGCTTGACCACCACGGCATCAGTAAGTTTCCCGCGCCTGGATCCATTGTCAAGCCATCAGTGAATCGCTTTTTTCGAAATTAGGAACGGGGCCGAAATAACTTCCCGACTTCGTATTTGTGTGCCACTGGCTATGCCAGTGTCCCCATGCTTCGGCGGGCACTGACAGAGCCAGTGGCACCCGGAAAACCAGAGGAGCTTAATCGGAAAGTTATTTCCGACCTGTTCCTCAGGGAACACAAGGCTCGCACCGAGCCTCTCCGTCAGACCGGCTTGCGTTTGCGGAACTGCACGAGGCGTCTCACGTGCACCCTGCCCATCCCGAGCAGAAGTTGCGGCCAGGACGCAAGTTGACGACAATGAACTTCGAGGCTAGTCCAGAGAGCAATCCTGGGGAGGAACGCACAATGTCAACGAGCGGCGCGCGACGGCGACGAGTCGACAGCCCATGGGTGATCGCGGCGCTGGCGGCATGGCTGATCGTGCTCGCGAGCCAGGCTGTCGTCCATGCCCGCCCGGACGGCAAGCCGCCCGCGGACGCGTCCCCGCGGACGCTGGCCATGAAATCCAGCCAGCGAGAAACCCTCGCGCTCGGCGACGTCAAAGCCGGCCAGACCTACCGCCTCCTGGTCACTCTCGACAGCGGCCGCCTTCAGCCCGAGGATCGAGTTCGCGTCGAGCTGGAAGGGGCCGGGACAGACCGGTTGTCCAAGGCGCTGCACGCGGGTGATCCCGACCTCTACCTCCCCTACCGATCATCCCGAGACGGCCAGGCCAGGCTCGTGCTTTCGAGGAGCCAGAGTACCATCGCGCTTCCCTTGTCCGTACACGTCGACTGGCGGCCGCTGACAGTCTCCGACCCGGACCGCCCGGCGATCGAAGCGGAGCCGAACGACTCCTGGCAGCAGGCTTCCGAGCTGCGGCTCGGCCGCGATGTTTACGGCACGGCCGACGACGTGGATTATCTCGACAACGCCGGCGAAGGGACGTCGGGGCTCGACTGGTTCCGTTTCGAGGTGACCGGCAAGAAGCCGATCCTCGTTTACTTTCAGCTCGATCTGCTCGATCGCGACGTCGCGGTCAACCTGAGGGTGTACGCGGTCGACTCCAGGACAGGCCGGCCCGAGCTCTACCTGAAGGGCAAGGACCCGATGGAGATCGTCCACGACCGCGAGCGCGAGCGCTACTCCAAGCACATCAGCCGCACGTTTGCCCGCGGGACCTACTACCTCGAGGTCAACGCCAATCATCCCGACTACATCCTCAGGACCCGCGTTCTCCCGGTTCCTCCTTATAGCGACCCTGCGCAGGCCGTCGAGGCCGGGATGCACTACATCATCAACGTCGGCGACGCCTGGTTCGCCCAGGTCCCTCGCGAGGGGAACATCTACGTCCGTGCCGCCAACATGCACGACACCGCCACCCGCTGCACAGCCTGTCACCCGTCGAGCTTCTCGACGGAGGCCAACCTGGTCGCCCACCGCAATGGCTATGCGATCCGCTCCAAGTCGAACTTCCAGTACGTGATCGACCGGCTGTACAACTCGATCACGCCGCTCTATGGCGATGACGGACTGTACTGGCAGCGATTCATCGCGATTCCGCTCCAGGCCCAGGGGAAGCAGGGGGGCATCCTGCTCGATTTCGAGCGCGAGGTCTCCGGGCAGCCGACCAAGACCGTCGAGCGGTTCGGGCCCTTCCTGGAGCGGGCATGGGCAGCCCGCGGCGACCTGCCGCCGGACGAGCTCAACGGGGTCGTGCCGCTCGATAGCAAGTTCGGCTTCGCCTGGCGCGACTGGCAGGTCTTGAGCGAGCTGGCCCACCGAACCGGTCGCCACGATTTCGCCAAGGCCGCGGCCCGGATTGCGGCCATCGTCGGCGAGCGAGCGGCCGACAAACGAATCGAGACCTTGCAGGACCGGATCCACCGGCTCCATGCATGGTGGCTCTTCGACAAGACGGCGTTCGCGAGCAAGATCAAGCGCGAGACCGGCGCCCTGCTCTCCCTTCAAAACCCCGACGGCGGCTGGCACGAGGTCGATTCCGGGCCGGGCCCAAGCGCTGTCTACACGACCGGTCAGCTCGCCTGGACGCTGCTCCGGATCGGAATGCCGCGCGACCATCCGGCCCTGGCCAGGGCACTGCGCTACCTGCTGGTAGAGCAGCAAGAGTTCGGCGGCTGGTTCCAGACCTCCACGCACGAGAACTTCCGCACCCCGATGCGCGAGACGCGCTATGCCGTGATGGCCCTGGCCGAAGCGTTTCCTCGCGGTGGCACTTCGCGGCGAGGATGGGGCAACCGCGACGACGGTCCGGCTCGGCCGCCGCGCACCGACTCACTCGTCCACACGCTCGATGATCTCGAAAACCTCTGGGATGTACCCGAGCCCGACCGGCCTCGCTTCGCGCGCGAGATCGCGCCCCTGCTCGACCATTCCGAGCCGATCGTGCGCGCGGCTGCCGCCGCCTGTCTCGGTCGCCTGGGGCAAGCCGAGTCGGTCCTGCCCCTGGTGAAGCGGCTCGATGACCCCTCCAAGATCGTCTGGCGCGCGTCGGCCTGGGCCTTGCGGCGGCTGGGAAACCAGGGGTTCGGCCTCGATTCGATCAAGGCGGCGCTCGAGGGCCCCAATCCGAGGGCCCGCCGCGGCGCCGCCCGGATCTTCGCTTATCAATTCCACGGAATGGATACCCGGCTCGACCTGGCGGCACGATTGGTCGACCTCACCCGGGACCCGGATCTCTGGACTCGCCTCCAGGCCCTGCGGACCTTGCGCCAGTGGTTCTATCGCACCAAGGACCCGGCCTTCGCGCGGCGGATCATCGATACTTACCTTGCGAGGATGGCCGAGCCGGACACGCCCGTCGTGCGCAAAAACCTGAGCGAGGGCCTCTACATCATGCTCGACGAGAACCTGGGAGGCGGAGTCAGCCTGCAGAAGAATATCGACGAGCTGCCCGCGGCGATGCGGCCGCGCATCATGGAGGCGCGTCGAACGTTCGAGCGGACTGTGCTGCTGGGCCCCGTCCTCGCCGCGCTGGAACGGGGAAACACCCTCCAGCGCGCGGCCGTCCTCAACGGCTTTGACGGCTCGTTCTTCAAGGGCCGCTTCTATGCCCGCCAGCCCGAGGGCATGATCGATGTCGGAAATGATCGAGAGTTCGGCTTCCTCTATCAACCTCGTCTGGAGGACCTCGACGGGACGTTCTCCCAACTCTTGACGACCGAGCTGCCGGAAGAGGCTCGCCGGCGGAGCCTCCAGCTCGCCGCATTCTTCCGGCTTCCGGAGCGGACGCGAAACGCCTCGATCCAGACGGCTGTCCTGCGGAGGCTCTCCGATCCCGATCCCGAAGTCCGCGCGGCTGCCCGGTCCCTGGTGGCCGGCGGCCTGGTCCCGACCGACGCCCAGGACGACCCGGAGCGCATCGCGCTCCTCCAGTCAGCCCTGGAAGGAACCGACGCCGACCGCGAGGCCGTGCTGCGCGCAATCGGGCGGAACGAAAAGCTGGCCGCGCGGCCCGAGCTCCTGGCCACGATCCGCAAGCTGATCGCACGAAAGGAGGCCGCGCCCAGCCTGCTCCCCGTGCTGCACTGGCCGGCCGTCCGCGATCGAGAAGTCCTCTCGCTCCTCGACCAGGCCTGGCCGACTCTGACTCAGCCGCAACGCCTCGAGGCCTTGGGCGTGCTCTTCGGCCGGCCCGCTCTGCTGGATCGTAGCGATCCTTCGGAACCGGCGATGAACCTGCTTCGCCGCGCGGTCACCGACCCCTCGCCCGCGGTCCGCGAGCAGGTGCTGCGCGGCATCGGCGCCCTGCCGGCTCTCTGGTCGGGCCGAGGCTCAACCACTTTGCTCTTCTCGGCGCTGGCCGACGACACGCCGGGGCTGCGCCGGCTGGGACTGACACTCGGCATTTCCAGGCCCGCGTTCTGGACCCGCCCCGACGCGCAGGAGCACCTCAAACGACTCCTGGTCGATCCCGACGCCCAGGTCCGCGCCCTCGCGCTGTCGATCGTCGAGCGGCACCGGCTGCTCGCCGCCGCGGGCGGAAATCCAACGTCTTCGGCCCTCGCCCGCCGTGTCAAGTCGCTCGCAGCCGACCCGCTGCTGAAAGATCGAGCCCTGGCCGCGATCGCCGCTGGAGGCACCGATCCCGGCTCGTTGATTGCCGATGTGCACCTGAGCCGTTCCCGGCTCCTGAGCTTCTCGACCTTCCGGCGCAAGGTCAACCCGATCTTCTACCAGGCCGGCGAAGACCAGCACGCCTGCGCGGATTGCCACGCCAACCATACGATCCTCCAGGTCGCCGAGGCAGGCCGGACCCGAGGCTTCAGCGCCGAACAGCTCATGATCAATTACAACTCGGCTCTCAAGGTCGTGAACCTCGGAGAGCCCGAGGCCAGCCTGATCCTCCGCAAGCCGAGGAGCCCCCAAGGCCAGGGGGGCGCGGAAGCGTCCAGCCCCACCGGCTTGACCCATGTCGGGGGGCCGAGGTGGGAGAGCACCGAACACCCAGCCTATCGCGCGATTCTCGATTGGGTCCGCGACGCGTCGATCTCCGCTTCGGCCCAGACTGGATCCGAGGCTTACTCCGCCGATAGCTATTCGCCCGGTTACCAGCCGGCCTTGGCCGGCGACGGCGATCTCTCCACGATCTGGCACACCGAGTTCGTCGGCGCGACGCCCGGCTACCCGCACGAGCTGGTCGTCGATCTCGGCTCCCCGCGCAGCGTGGAGGGACTCCTCTACGTCCCCCGCCAGGACAATTCCAACGGCCGCGTCAAGGACTTCCAGGTTCGCATCTCCAGCGACGGCAAGTCCTGGAGCGAGCCACTCGCCTCGGGACGCTGGAGCGATGACCCAACCCTCAAATATGTGCCCTTGCCTGGCCCTCTTGCACGCTTCGTCCAGCTTCGCGGCCTGAGCGAGGTCGAAGGTCGACCGATCATGAGTGCGGCCGAGCTGGCCATCGATGCCTCGGCACCGGCGGACGCCCAAGGGAAGTTGACCCCGCCCCCAGCTTCGCCGAAGAGTGCGCGTGCTCTGCCGGCCTCATCGCGGTGAAAAGCCGGACGGTTTCCTGAACGCGGGGTTGGTGATCGCACACTTTGCATGCGTCGCCGGCGCGAGCCGAGCGATTAACCGGCCTCATTGAGGCCGAACCCTACCAGGACATTTCCGGCGCCGACCTCGACATGCCCGTCACTGGTCACGGCCGGAATCGAAAACGTGGAGTATCCGGGAAGAGCCGCTGACCACAATTCGCTGCTCAAATTCCCGGCTTCGTACGCGATCAACTGACCCGAAGCCGAAGTCACCCAAACGATCCCATTCTGCGTGCCATCTGATGAAACCACCGGGCTCGCTCCCGGGTACGGAATCGAATTCGGTGCCTGGCCCGTTTCAACCAGCCGCCCCTTCACCAGGGTGAAGGACTTGAGGACGTCCTTAACTCCAGCGTAGTAAACGGTATTGTCAAAGTAAGCGGGTGTATCGAAGGAGCTAGTGATCGGCCGATGCAGCCACTGGACGATGTCGTTGGAAGTCGTATGAAAATGACCCATGTGATTCCGGTTGATGACGTAGACGGCTCCCGATTTGCCGGAGGCGAGCAGAAGGTTGGGGTGCGCCGACCCGCCCCGCCCGTCCGGGAGGATCAAAACGCCCGATGAAGCGAGGTCCCCATCTCTCTTGTCGAGCTTGGCTTGATTCAGGGGCGTGAAGTAATCGACGACTCGGATTCCCCAACCATCGGGCCCTGTGTACCCAGGATCGAGCGCAAGCTTGAGAACGGAGTCCCCGTAGTCCCCCCGGCTCGGAAAACCGTGTCGATTGAGCCTCGTGTCGAACGTCCCGTTTCCCGTTTCCGTATAGAAATAACCCTGCGAGTCGGCCTGGATGGGGTTGCCGGAATTCCAGATACCGCCATCGCTCCCGTTTGGAGTGTCATTGAAGACGCCGGTCAACTGAAGCGAGTCTTCATTATACGCCAAGATCCAGCCGTGTTCGGGCGGTTTGTCACCAAAGGATCCGAAGGCGATCAACAAGTTGTTGCCGGCGATCGACAGGCCGGAGCGTTGTAATTGTCGTTGCACGTAGAAGTAAACTCTTCCTCCGAAGCTGCCGTCCCCGGTGCCAGGGACACTCGGGCCCTCGAAACTGACCACCTTCCCCCCCATGTAGCCGGTATCCGCGATGACGACCGGGCTTCCCGGCCTCTCCGTTCCATCACTCATGTCGACCGCGTGCAGGGTCTCGGAATAATGAGTCACAGTCCCTGCAACGTAGCTCTCGGCTGTGACCAGATCGATCGTATTGGTTGAGGGATCAATAACCGGCGTGCCGGTGATCCCGTTTACATAGGTCATCGTGACCGAATTCGGGAGCGCCGTTTCGCCGGGCTTGAGAAAACTCGTCCGCCACACGAGCTGACCCGTTGTGATGTTGAAGGCGTAGAGCGTGTCGTTTTCGGTCGCCACGAAGACGAGGGTTTGGGTTCCTGGGTCGGGCCCGACAGTGACGTCGACCGCGGCGGTGAGGGGTTCAGCCAGGATTTGACCGTCGAGCACGTGGGAGTACTGCTCCGTCAGCTTCGAGATATTTGCCGGCGTGATGAGCGAATTCGGGTTCCCGCCGTTTCCCCCACTCCAACCGAGCACATCCGAAAGTAACGTCTTGGACTCGAGGCCCTCACCCGTTGGGCGGTAGGCGGTCGCACGGCCCTCGTGGCGGGCTCGCCTGCGACCGCGAACGAGCTGGGACAGCCGGCGCAGATTCGTTCGAGCACCGACATCAGGGTCGGATGCTCCCGGGGACGCCGCCGCGAGCAACGAACCCGATTCCGCACACAACGAGAGACTTCCACGGCGGCTGGACATGACGTCGTCTCCGCGTCCCCACAGCTCGAGATCGACATCAAGTATACATCACGATTCTCGCGAGGGTTTTTGTCTTAGCTGGACTGGTACCAGGGGACGTTGATCACGATGACTCGCTGGAAACCGCTCAGGCGAAGGTACGCCACCATGACGGCAGCCGTCTGGTTGTGAAGCACGTAATGGTACCAGCGGGTCCCGATGAGCTCGGGGATGATCACGGCGATGTCCCGGTCCGGATGGGCGCGCCTCAGATCCGAGACCGTTTGGATCAGTGGCTGATAGAGCCGGCGGTAAGGGGAATAAATGATGATCAACTTCGGCGCGGGCAGGTGTGCCTTCCTTGTCGGTTCCCTGACGAGCCGCTCCCAGCCGTCTTCGAGTGCCACCATCGTCTGCTCGTCGCCCGCGATGTGAAGGGTGTAAATCTCGGGCGAGATCTTGAGGGCGAACCGGAGCGCCTTGCGTGTGATGGCGCTCCAGCCCCGGATCGGCAAGAGGACGACCGGCGGGGACAGATCCTCGGCATCGAGCGGTGCGTCCGTGGCTAGCTCGCGGGCCACCCTTCGGTAATGAGTCCGCACGCCGTGGAAGAGGGCCAGGAGCGTCGGGACCAGGAGGATCATGACCCACGCGCCCTCAAGGAATTTGGAAACCAGCACGACGGCCAGTGTCACACCCGTACACGCTGCCCCGGCGGCATTGAACGCCATCGACTTCCGCGCGTGCGGACCTCCGACCCGCCACCAATGCGCGACCATCCCTGCCTGCGAGAGCGTGAAGGCCAGGAACGCCCCGACCGCGAACAGCGGAATCAAGTTATCCGTGATCCCGCCGAAGGCGGCCAGGATTCCCGCCGACAGCACCGCCAGGACGATGATGCCCTGCGAGTAGACGAGGCGACGGCCTCGGTGGGCAAACCCGCTCGGTAAGAACCCGTCCTGAGCGATCACCCGGCAAAGCCGCGGGAAGTCGGCAAAGCCGGTGTTGGCCGACAGGGCCAGCACGCTGAGCACCGAGCCGATCGTGATGAAGTAGAAGACCCCCCTGCCGATCACCGCGGCGACCAGTTGCGAAAGGATGCTCTGGTAACCCAGATGACCCGGCTCGGTCGCACCGATCCCATACACCCGGCACAGGTAGGCGATGCCGGCGAGCATGACGCCCAGCAGTCCGATGATGGCGGTCAGAGTGCGCCGGGCGTGAGCAACGGCCGGCTCGCGAAAGGCGGTGACTCCGTTGCTGACAGCCTCGACGCCGGTCATGGCCGTGCAGCCGCTGGCGAAGGCCCGCATCAGAATCCACCAGAGAGCCGGCGTCATCGCGGCCAAAGGATGGTCAGCCGGTGCGACCACTGGTGCCGGCCGTCCCTCGGCCAGGACAGCCTTGGCAACGCCGATGGCCAGCACCGCCAGCAACGACACGATGAACAGATAGGTCGGCACCATGAACGCAATACCCGACTCGCGCACGCCGCGCAGGTTGATCAGCGTGATCATCGCCAGAATGAGAAGACAGAGCGAGAGCGTGTAGGGCTGCAGCACTTCCAGCGCCGAGACCAAGGCCCCGACCCCCGCTGAAATGCCGACAGCCACAACCAGCACATAGTCCAGCAAGAGCGCCGCCGCCGCGAACAGGCCGGCCGTGGTGCCAAGGTTCTCCTTCGCGACCGTGTACGACCCACCGCCGAGCGGATACGCGGCGATCGTTTGGCGGTAGGAAAGGTAGACGACCAGCAAGAGAATGATGATCAACGTGCTGATCGGCCCGATGTACGAAATCCCGGCCGCGCCCAAGGGAATCAGCAGCGTCAGCGCAGCCTCCGGCCCGTAAGCCGCGGATCCGAGCGCGTCCAGCCCGAGCATGGGAATGCCGGCGAGTACGCCGACCCGCTGCTCCCCTTCTTCGTAGGTCGCCAACCGCCGGCCGAAGAGATAGTCGCTGAGGGACATCATGACACCTGAAGTCGGTCCAATTTGACGAAAGGGAATATGGTCGCATGTCGAGCGCTCCTGAATCAACCGGGACTGCACTGAACGTTCCTCCCATTCTTGTTGCGCGGACCGACCGTCGCGGGTTCTTAGCCCCCGGATGGGGGCGAAATTGCAGTAGCCTGGCGGCGTCAGCCCCAGGTTGACGACGGCGTAACCAACGATAAACCCACCGCCCCCTCACGGCGCGGGCGCGGGGCCGAGAAGATGTGGAGGGGGCAGCGCGCCCCCCGGGGGGGGGGGGGGGGGGTTGGGGGGTGGGACGGCCGGCCCCCACGGGGGGGGGCGCCCCCCGCCCGCCACAATAACCCCCCAC
>JBIOJM010000078.1:0-31690 GCA_044450785.1 Isosphaerales bacterium | reverse complement strand
TCTTGGGCTATGGTCGCGGCCTTTGCCGCCCTGGCCGGTCGGCGTCCGTCCGAACTCGCCGGTCCAGACCACCAATGTCTCATCCAGCAGCCCCCGGCGCTTGAGGTCGGTCAGAAGCGCCGCCATCGGCCGGTCGGTTTCGCCGCAGTGCAGCTCATGGTTCTTGTTCACGTCGCCGTGGGCATCCCAGCACTCGTCGGTGTGGCCCCCTCCGGAATAGACCTGCACGAACCGGACGCCGCGTTCCACCAGCCGCCGGGCCATCAGGCAGCGCCGGCCGAACGGCTCGGTCCTCGGGTCGTCGAGCCCATAGAGCCGCCGGGTCTCCGCCGGCTCGCTCGCCAGGTCGACGGCCTCGGGGGCGGTGGCCTGCATGCGGAAGGCCAGCTCGTAACTCGCGACACGGGCCATCAGCTCGGAGTTGCCCATGCTGGCAGGCCCGTGGCCCTGGTTCAGCTTGGCCAGGAGGTCGAGCTGATTGCGCTGCTGCGCCGTCGAGATCGCCTGGGGCGGCCGGAGGTTCAAGATCGGGTCGCCGCTCGAGCGGAACTGGGTGCCCTGGTAGGTCGCCGGCATGAAGCCGGAGCCCCAGTTGGGAGGGCCGGAGATCGGGCCGCCTCGCTGGTCGAGCAACACGACGTAGGCCGGCAGGTTCTGGTTCTCGGTGCCCAGTCCGTAGCTGAGCCAGGAGCCCAGGCTCGGGTAACCCTGGCGGACGAACCCGGTGTTCATCTGAAGCAAGCCCGAGCCGTGTGCGAAGCTGTCCGTATGCGTACTCCGAATGACGGCGAGGTCGTCCATGCAGTGGGACAGGTGCGGGTACAAGTCGGAAATCTCGATCCCCGACTGGCCGCATCTGGCAAACTTGCGGGACGACCCCAGTAACATCCCCGGATTGCGGGCCTTCAGGACCGGGTCGCTGTCGAGGAGCGGGATCGGCTTGCCGGTGCGCTTGACGAGTTCCGGCTTGGGGTCGAACGTATCGACCTGGCTGACGCCGCCGTACATGAACAGGACGATGCACGCCTTGGCCTCGGCCGGGAACGGCGGCGCCTTCGGGGCCAGCGGCGAGTCGGGCGACTTGTCCGTTTCCGAAGCGTGGGCCAATCTGGGATAGAAGCCGTCCCCCGCCAGCAACGCGGTCAAGGCCGTGCCGACGAACCCGCCGCCGGCTTCCCAGAGGAACTCCCGGCGGGTGCGGCCGCACGGAGTCAAGGCCCGGGCCGCACGTCGGTCGTCGCTACCATTGCCGTTCATCGGTCACCTCCGGGCAGCACGTTCGAGCAGCATCCGTTAATTGTTGTAAACGAACTCGTTCGTGTTCAGGACGACCAGGCAGAACGCCTCGAGGGCCTTGTGCCTGGCGTCGCCGTGCTCGGCCCTGGCCTGGGCGGCGTCGGCCTTGATCTGCGTCTCTTGCTTTGCCAGAAACTCGAGCGCGGCCCTCGATTCCTCGGGACGCGTTGGCCGCCCCAGCGCGAGCGCGTAGGCTCGTTCCACCTGGTCCTCGGGCCGCTCTCCTGCCTCGGTGATGAGCCGCGAAGCGAAGTGCCGCGCCTGCTCGTGGACGAATGCGCCGTTCAAGAACGTCAGCGCCTGCGGCCCGGTCGTCGAGACGACCCTCCGCTCGCAACTGCTGGTGGTGTCGGGGGTGTCCAGCAACTCGAGCTCAGGCACCGCCAGGCTGCGCTTTGCAAAGATGTAGATGCTGCGTCGGGATTGTTCGTGCTCGTCCGACTTGCCCCAGCCCTCACCGGGTCGGGATTGGCCCTCGAGCACGGCGCGGGGGAGGGTCGGATAGACTCCCGGCCCGCCCATTCGCGGGTTCAACCGGCCGCTGACCGCCAGGATCGAGTCACGGACCACCTCGGCCTCGAGACGCCGCTGCCGCCAGCGCCCGAGCAACGATCCCTGGGGGTCGAGCTTGGCGGCCTCGGGCTGGAACGACGCGGATCGCTGGTAGGTCCGCGACAGAACGATCATGCGGTGCAGGGGCTTGAGCCGCCAGCCGGAGGCGACAAACTCCGCCGCCAGCCAGTCCAAGAGCTCGGGGTGGCTGGGCGGGTCGCCCATGACTCCGAAATCGTTCGAAGACGCGACCAAGCCCTCGCCAAAATGGAACTGCCAGATCCGGTTGACGATGACGCGCGCGGTCAGCGGGTTCGCGGGACTGGTCAGCCAGTGAGCCAGCCAGAGCCTGCGGCCCATGGAGCTGGCAGTGGGTTTGGGGGGACCCGGTTGCCGCGGAACCATGACGGCCGGGACGCCTGGCTCCACGGCCTTGGCGGGCCGGGAGGGATCTCCACCCTTGAGAACGTGCGTCGCGGGACACTTCGGTCCGTCTTCATACCAGATGTAGGCACGAGGGGGTTCCTTGGGCCTGGCCGCGTTGATGGCCGCGATCCGCTCGTCCAGCGGCTTGAGCGCGGCCTTCACTTCGGGCGGCGCAATCTGTCGCACCTCCGCCTGGAGCTTCGCGGCAAAATACATCACCAGGTTGCGCTGGGCCTGCGAGCGCTGCGACGACTCCGTCTGAAACGCCTTGATTGCCTCGACCGGCAAGGCGGTGCGCTTCAGGCCGGGCTTGCCGTCTTTCACCTTCACCACCGGGGCGAATAGCCGGACCATCTCCGGCCTGGTGAGCGCCCAGATCCGCTCCCATATCCCGGCGACCTCGGCATCCGCCTTGCCGGAGACCTCGTTATATGCGGCCAGCTCGGCTGCGCGCCCGGCCAGGCGGTCGAGCTCGATACGGCCATCCTGAGGACGCACGAGCGGCTCGAAAACGGCCAGCATCCGGTAGTAATCGACCTGCGTGAACGGCTCGAACTTGTGGTCGTGGCAGCGAGCGCAGCGAAGCGTGACGCCCAGGAACGCGGTCGCGGCCGTTCCCAGCACGTCATCGAGCTGGTCGTATCGATCGACCTTCGGATCGGCTGGCTCGTCGTCAAAGGTCCCCAGCCGAAGGAACGTGGTGGCTATCTGCGAAGTCGCGTCGGATCCCTCAACCTCGTCGCCCGCCAACTGCTCGGTCAAGAATCGATCGTACGGCCGATCCTCGTTGAGTGCGTCGATCACGTAGTCCCGATATCGCCAGGCGTGAGGCTTGGCGCCGTCGCGTTCATAGCCGTTGGTGTCGGCGTAGCGCACGACGTCGAGCCAGTGACGCGCCCAGCGCTCGCCATACTGTGGGCGAGCCAGCAGTTGATCGACCACCTTGGCGACGGCGTCAGGCGACTTGTCGTCCAGAAACGCAAGCACCTCGTCGGGGGTTGGAGGCAGGCCGATCAAGTCGAGATAGAGGCGGCGGATCAAGGTCCGGCGATCCGCCGCGGGCGCCGGCGTGACCCCTTGCGCTTCCAGCTTCGCCTGGATGAAGCGATCGATGGGGTTGCTCGACCACAAAGCGTTCGTCGTGACGGGCAGGGCGGGTCGTTGGACGGGGATGAAGGCCCAGTGCTTTTCAGGGTCGGCGGGCGCGGCGATCGTGCGGGGCGCGATCGATAGCGCCGATCCGAGCGCGATCAAGCCAACGATCAGGTGGGTCGGTCTCATGGGCCATCGATCCGGCGGTGCGAGGATGTCGAGGGCTCGGCGGGGGCGGGGACTAGGCAGGCAACACGTTTCTTTTCATAGTCTACCAGAATCGCAACGTCCGCAGAACACATTTGTTGAAAGGATGTCAAACATTTTTGAAAGAGGACTCCCGCCCTCATGCCTGAGCTGCCGGATATCACCATCTACGTCGAGGCGCTCGAGAGGCACATCCTCGGCCAGAGGCTGGATGCCGTGAGAATCCACAGCCCATTCCTGCTCCGAACCTTCGATCCGCCATTGGACTCGGTGAGTGGCAAGAAGGTCGGACAGGTCCGGCGACTGGGGAAACGGATCGCCATGGGCCTCGACGACGAACTGTGGCTTGTGCTGCACTTGATGATCGCGGGACGACTCCACTGGAAGTCGCTCGGAGCCAAGTTGTCCGGAAAATACAGCCTGGCGGCCTTTGATTTCTCGAATGGGACCTTGATGTTCACCGAGGCAGGCACAAAGCGCCGGGCGTCACTCTCCTTGCTTCGCGGTGAAGATGCCTTACACGAGCAAGACCCCGGCGGACTCGAGCCGATCGCGGCGACGTTCGACGAGTTTCAAGCCGTGCTGCGCCGGCGTAACCACACGCTCAAGAGGGCGCTCACCGATCCGCATTTATTCAGTGGGATCGGCAACGCGTATTCCGACGAGATTCTCCATCGCGCCCGCCTGTCTCCACTGGCCCTTTCTCAGAAGCTGACCATAAAGGAGGCGGAAAGGCTCTACGCCGCCTCGCGTGACGTTCTCCTCGAATGGGTCGAGCGTCTCCGCGCCCAGACGGGAGACGGCTTTCCCGAGAAAGTCACCGCGTTTCGGCCGGGCATGGCCGTGCATGGACGGTTTGGCCAACCGTGTCCGGTCTGCGGCGCTCCCGTGCAGCGGATCCGATACGCCGACAACGAGACCAACTACTGCCCGGGCTGTCAGACCGAGCGGCGGATCCTCGCCGACCGCTCGCTCTCGCGACTGTTGAAGGATGATTGGCCACGAAACCTCGACGAGCTCTAAGTCACGGTGCGCGATCCGGAGAATTGTGAAGACGATTCCCAGAGGGCGAGGCTCACGGTGCGGCTCGGCCCTCACCCCAGCCCTCTCCCGCGGGAGAGGGAGCCAGAAACAGTTCATCCATCGGCCGCTGATGTGCTGAGGATGTTCGGGACGGAATGGCGGGCAAGTCCCATAGCTTCGCGGTGGCGTCTCGGCTGGCCGTGAAGATGGCGCGGCCGTCGGCTGAGAAAGCGATCCAGTCGTCCCAGACCTTGATCACTCCGTCCTCCCCGCGCGTGGCCAGGGCCTTGCCGCCCTCTAGGCTCGACAGGCTCCGGACAGTCTCGTTGTGTCCGCGCAGCGTGGCCCGCTCCTGTCCCTTCGACAACGCGGTTGTGCGAACCAAAACCCGGCTCTCCAAAGACACGTCCCATGCCGCGATTCCCCGCTCGCCGCCTGTGTAGAGTGTCTTGCCGTCGCGTGCGAACGCCAGGCACGCGATGCCCTCGCCCGGCGCGGGGTCTGGCAAGGTCAGGGTCGCGCCGAGACGGCCCGCCGCCACGTCCCAGAGCGAAACGGTTGGGTCGCCGTCGGACGAAGATGCGACCACTTTGCCATCGGGAGCGAACGCCAGGGCCGTCACCGGCTTTCTGGGCCCGCGGAGCGTGGATCGCTCGGTCCGGGTGCCGACGTCCCAGAGGCGAACGGTCCGGTCAGCCCCGCCGGTGGCCAGCGTTTTGCCGTCCGGGGAAAAGGCCACGGACCAGACCGCCCGGGTATGCCCCTTCAGATCGGCGAGTGACACGCCACCCGCCACGTCCCACAGCGTCACGATCCCGTCGCCACCCGCGGTGGCGATCGTCGAACCGTCGGGGGAAACCGCGATCGATCGGATCAGGCCCGTCCGTCCTTTCAAGGTACGGACCGGTGGCTCCGCGGCCAATCCCCACAGGTTGACAAGTCCACCGGCCGTCACCAGAAAGTGGCTGTCTGGAGTGAAGGCCAGGGCGCGGGCGTTGCCGGGCACGACCGCCAGCAGGTCCAGCTCGCGCCTGGTCGCGGTGTCCCAGAGCTTCAGGGTGTCGGAACTTAAGCCGATCGGAAGCGTGGCCAGCATCTTCCCGTCGGGCGAGAAAGCGAGGTGGATCTCACTTGCGTTAAACTTGATGGGATCGCCTCGTTCCTTTCCGCTGGCCGGATCCCAGAACTGGACGACGCCGTCAGACGGGGCCGCGGCGAGCAGCTTGCCATCGGGCGACAGTGCCAGCGACCACACCTTGGCCTCGATGCCCGCAAACGCCTTGGGCGCGAGCTGGGAGGCCACGTCCCAGGACTTGACTTCGCGGTCGGCCCCACCGGTGGCCAGGGTCTTACCGTCGGCGGCCAGGGCAAGTGTTGTCAGCGGTCCGATGTGTGCCTGAGCCTTGAGGGCCTGCAGGTGGCGGTCCGCCATCTCCCATCGGCGCAGGGACCCGTCGGCCCCACCGGTGATCAGGGCGCGGCCGTCGGGAAGGAACGCGAGCGGACCGAACGATCCGGAGTGGGCACGGAGGACCGCCCGCTCGGAACCCTTGGCAAGCTCCCACAGCCTGGTCATCCCGTCGCGGCTCGACGATGCGAGGATCGCGCCATCGGGCGCAAACGCGACGGCGTCGATCCCGTCGCGATGCCCTTCGAGCGAGTGACGAACCCGGCCCGATGCGACGTCCCATACCTTCACGGTCCAGTCGAGCGAGCCGGTGGCGAGCGTCTTGCCGTCAGGCGCAAACGCCACGCAGGTGATCGGGCCGGAGTGGCCCGACAGTGTGGCCCGCTCATGGCCCGTGGCGAGGTCCCAGAGCTTGACGACCTTGCCGTCGCCCCCGGTGACGAGCGTCGCTCCATCGGGACTGATCCCCAGCGCACGACACGCTCCGGAGGGGTCGCGAAGCCGCCGCTGGACCTCATGGGTCGCCACGTTCCACAGAGTCACGATCGGACTGCCGATGGCCGATGCGACCGTCTTGCCGTCGGGTGTGATGACCAGGGCCTCGACCGGGTCGAGGTTCGTCATGATCCGATCCCCGGCCGGTCCTGGCGGCCAGGGGCCGAGCCAGACGGCCCGCGGCGATGCCCCGGCCCTCATGTCCCAGAGCCGGATCGAGCGATCGCCGCCTCCCGAGGCGAGCGTACTGCCGTCGGGGGAGAACGCAATCGCCCGGACCGCTCCCAAGTGGCCCCGGACTCGATTCGTGATCTGCTGATTGGCGACGTTCCAGATCACGACCGTCCCGGGGACCGGCCAGGTTGCCTGCGCGTCGGACAGAGCCAAGGCCAACGTCTTGCCGTCGCGGGCAAAGGCGATCGCGAGCACGTCGTCTCCGACCGACAAGGCCTGCACCGGTCGCTGCTGTCGTTCATGCGAACCCAGGGTCGTCCGCTCGTGGCCCGTGGCCACGTCCCAGAGCGTGACCGTGCCAGCGCGGCTCGCCGAGGCGACGGCCTTGCCATCGGGGGCAAAGGCCAGGCCCTGGACACCCCGCTGTCCCTGAAGCACCCTTAATACACCACGCGAGGCGACATCCCAGAGCCGTACCGTGGCGTCGAGGCTGCCCGAGGCGAGCCTCTTGCCGTCGGGCGCGAACGCCAGCGCGGCCACCGCACCCGAATGGCCCGAGAGGCTACCCAGACTTGCGCCGTCCGACGTAGCCCACAGCCGGATCGTCATGTCCTCGCCGCCGGCCGCCACCGTTTTCCCGTCGGGCGAGACCGCGAGGCAGAGGACCGGGCCGCGGTGCCCGGCGAGATCGGCCCGCACGTTCCCATCCGCGACGTTCCAGAGCTTCACGTGCCCGTCGGAGCCGGCCGTGACGAGCGTCTTTCCGTCGGGCGTGAACGCCACGGCGAGGACGTCGCGGGAATGCCCCTTGGGATTGATCGGGTCCGGCGGCAGGAGATCGGCCCGGACGAACCCGGCAAGGATCGGAAACATCCACAACGCGCTCGGCAGTCGCCTCAGGGACGACGTGGAACGGCGATTTCCTCTGAAAGCATAGTCTGGTCGCATGCTTCTAGCCTCCCCACGCGCCAGTCGGGAACGGCTGAGGAAAAGGCGATACCAGGGGCGGCAACCGCCCCTGGCTATCTACCGGGGCCCCTCCGGGCACATGAATGGACCCGGAGGGGTGATTTCGGCGCACTCGCCGCCCCGTCATCGACTGGCGAGCTGGCCGGTGGGCGGCGCGACCAGAGACTTGAGGAGTGCCTCGACCTGGAGACGCTCCCGCGGCGAAAGCCCGAAGAACTTATGCGCAGAGGCCGCGCCCTGTCCGCCGTGCATGGCCACGGCCTGCTCCAGTGTTTGAGCCCGGCCATCGTGGAGATAGGGTCCCGAGTCGCGGAAGCCCCAGAGGGGTGGCGTCCGCCATTCCCGTCGGGTTGCGCCCCGGGGGGCTTGCGGCGCCGTCGGTTGGGACGGCCGGCCGTCGGCGACATTCACGGCGATCCGGGGCACAAGCGGTTCATCATCGCCGCTGCTCCCGGAATCGTCATACGAGCCGTCGTCGGACATTTCCTGGCCCATGTCGTGGAGCAGCAAGTCGGCGTAAATCCCCTGGACATTCCCCAGCCTGGGCGAGTGGCAGCCCGCACAGCCGATGCTCGCGAACGTCGCCTTGCCGGCGTCGTGGAGTTTCGCTTCCTCGACACCCGACGCCGGTCGCTCGACCGGCTTCGGCAGGCTCCTCACATAAGCCACCAGGGCCGCGCATTCCTCGGAGGTGAGATCGAGTCCTGACGCTCGATACTTGGGGGCTTGGGGTATCATGGCCTGATGATGGCCAGGGACTTCCAGGCCGAGCTCGACCGCGCACGCGTTCAAGACGAAGTCCTCGACGTTCGCGACCTGCCCTTTCCAGCCGAGCCGGCCGATCCGACCGTCCTTGACGTGGCTCACCCGCCCCTGGATCTCCGGCGATTCCTTGGCCTGGCGCTTCGCCATTGCCTCGATGGCATCGTCGGGAATCGCGTCGATCAACCCGAGCCCGAAGAGCGGCGTCGGATTGCGCTGTGATTGTGTGACGAGGAACTCACCGACCGCCACCGACGTATTTCGGAGGCTCGTGTTGTTGGCAAAGAGCAACGCCTGGATCTGCTGGATCCGAATCGCCGCGCCGGCATCGCCCGATTCATCAACGTTGCGCCCTTTCGTCGCGACCGGCGCGCCATTGAGGGATCCGAGAGTGTTGCGTTTCGCACGCAAGGCCGACAGATCAGCCTCGACGGTCAACTGGAGTGTCGAGGAAAAGCTCTCGCTGTTCGAGGCGCCAGGACCGGGCGTCCCCACCGGACGGAACACGTGGCTCCTCCACGCGTCTCCCGGTTGAAGATCTCGTAGCCCATGGCCACGGGGCCCGGTTTTTTCGGCTCGGTGCCGGCCCTGGCCAGGCCGCCCCCGATCGCCAAGCCCACGGTCAGACACAACCCAAGCCAAACCAGCTTGCTGCACAGGCTCGCCGCCGAACGTGTCAACCGCATCGCGAGTCCCTCCCTCGGATGTCGCACAGACCATCGGCAAGGATCAGACACAGCCACTCATCCTAATTCGCTGCTCTCGATCCCGCAACTAAGAACTTCGTCGAGTTTTGGATCAGGGACCGCGATGATGCGATTTCCAATCGGGTCGGGCGGCCATCACGAGTTGAAAAGCTCCGCGAACCGGCCCGCTGAACAGACATGTCGTTCATGCCAGCACGGGCCGCGGCAGGGAGGGTCCGCTGAAGAGCCGAGTTAGGCCGCTCAGGGCTGGACAAAAAACTGCGCATCTCTCTTCGTAGCGAACAAAGCACAATACTGAACCTTGGAAAACCACCCCTTCTTGTATGGCAGGAAAACGCTGATGCACTGCCCCGTCTGGTGCTCCAATCCAAGACAGATGGCGTCTGTCTTCTCGGTCTGGCCCGGCGGAATCGTGCGCACATCGTGACAAATGCCAACCGCCCGAATCTCGCCCGCCGCTGCCTGCTGGCGAAATGCCTGCGTCATCTTCTTGTCGTCCTGCGGCAGGCCCCGGACCCATGCGGCAACGGCCGCAACGGCCGCCGGGCCCCGTGTCCTTGCCGTCATCAGGTCGCTCGGCGTACGCCAACGTTCACAAAACAGTCTGATCTTGCCCAAATTCAGTGTCTGGCTAGCTCTCCTTTTCCTTGGGGTTTTTTCAGATTTCGCTTGAAACTGGGATGCATCGAGCTCATCCTGTCTATACATTCCACTCGCAGCCGATTGGAGGAGTCGAGAGCGAGCCCGGAGAAGACTTCCTCTCGAGCCGTACAGGGCCGTCCGGGAAGGAGTCATCACAATGTTCGAGTCTCTTGTTCTGGAAACCGCGATCGGGCTGGTCTTCGTGTATCTGATCTTTAGCCTGATTGCCTCGGCGATCGCGGAGTACTTCTCGGCCATTCTCGACCGCCGGGGCGAACATCTCAAGCATATCTTATTTAACCTCTTTGACAACGACGACCCCCAGGGCCGGGCGTTCCTCAACCTGTTCGTCGCGCATCCGATGGTCCAGGCGCTCAACTCCACGGCGTGGAAGCCCAAGTTCCAGAGTGCCCTGGACCGGCTCGGGGAACGGAAAGAACAGTTCGCGCTTGCCCGAACCAAGTGGCAGGCGGCCTCGAATGCCGTCTCGGCCGCCGGCGCGGCCCTGGACGCCGCCAAGGCAGCCGGCGACGCCGCGGTCAAAGCGACGGCCGCGGCGGCGAATGTCAAGACGACCCTGAAGACGTTAACCCCCACGAACCCGGCGAGCTGTGCGGCAGCCCACGGGGCCGTGGCGGACGCCGAGACCGCCAGCGCCGCGGCCCTGGCGGCCGTAACCGCGGCTGACGGGGCGGCCAACGCGGCGAGTGCCGCGGAACAGGAGGTCAAGAAGGCGAGAGCGGCCCAGCCAAACGGCGCCGATACGTCCGCGCCGGGCCCCACACCGCGTCCTGTCGAGCCGGACCAATCGCTCGCCGCCGGCGAGCCCGTGACTGCAGCCGGGAGCCCGAGAGCGCCGGCGCCCGAAGCTCTCCAGAAAACACCCGCGCCGGCGCCCGGCGCGCCCGCGCCCGCCCCGGGTCCGGCAGGCGGCGACCTGGAGGCGCGTGCCAACGCGGTCGTGGACCAGGCGAGCAAGGCCGCGGCGATGGCAACGCAGGCCGCAAAAGGAGCCAGGAAGGCGGCCGCGGCGGCTCAGAAGGCGAAGAAGGGACTCGACGAGGACTTGATCGGCCTTGTCACCGTGCCCAAGTACATTCCGGACCGAACTTTTGCCGATGTCTTGATCCACGTGCTGACGGCGGATGAGACAATCCGGGCGTTGTCCCGGAACGAGGCCGGCGACCTAGAGCGCGGTCCTTCGCCCGGCACCGCGGTGACCACCTTCTGGGACCGGTTCGGGGCCGCGCTCAAGGTCGTCGGCGGCGTCGCCAGCCGGCTTCCCGATAACGACGTGAAAACCAATGTGAATCGCTGCATCACGGCAATCGACGAGTCGCTTCGGCTCATGGGCAGCCGGGCCTCGGACGTCTCGGCAGTCGTCGGGCAGTTGGAAAAAGGGACGAATGAGCTTCGCGCGGCGATCGCCGCCGTCCCCGACGACGCGCTCCGTTCGGCACTGGAGCGGGAGATCGAAACCTCGCTGCGCCCGCTGCATATGTTAGGTCAAGACATCCTGATGCTAGAGCGCGCCGGCCAGGCCATCACCATGATGGCCGACAGCTCGATCAAGACAGCCCTCACCGCCTTCGTCAACCAGGCGGGCGAGGACCTCGACCAGTTCAAGTCGAGCTTGACCTCGTGGTACAACGACGTCATGGACCACGCATCGGGCTGGTACAAACGGAACACGCAGAAGATTCTGATCGGGATCGCCGTGGTGCTCTGCGTGTTGAACAACGTGGACACGGTGGACCTTGTGCGCCACCTCTCGGCCGACCGCTCGCTTCGGGCCTCGGTTGTCGCCGCCGCCGAGAAGACCGCGAAGGAAGGACCGGAGTCCGCTAACAAGCCCACCGTGGCCGTTCTGAATCAGTCCCTGGACGATTCAAGACTCCCCCTCTGGTGGACGAAGGAGAGTTTGAGCGTTTTCTGGCCGAACGAGACTGAAGTTCGTTCCACCACAGCTCTCAAAACACTGTACCGATCTCCGTGGCTGCTAGGACTCGTCTTGAAGGTACTCGGGCTCCTCATTTCGATCCTCGCCGTCTCGATGGGAGCTCCGTTCTGGTTCGACGTGTTGAACAAGATGGTCAACGTCCGGCTCGTCGGCAAGCGTCCCGAGACAAGCGTCGATGGCGCTGCGCCCGCTGCCGTCCCGGGCCAGGGCGCCGGTGGCGCGAAAAAGTCGCCAGGCACATGATCCATCACCTTTACGAAAGGAAAGACCGATGGGCGAAATCCCCGACAAGAGTACCTTTCGGTCACTCTACGCCGGGCAAGCCCCGTGGGACATCGGCGGACCACAGAAGGCGTTCGTCGATATTGCCGACCAGATCAATGGGTCGATCCTGGACGCCGGTTGCGGCACGGGAGAGAACGCCCTCTTCTTCGCAAGCCGAGGCCACAAGGTCACGGGCATCGACTTCTTGGCCGAACCGATCAACAGGGCGAAACAGAAGGCAACGGATCGGAGCCTCGCGGCGACGTTCCTGGTCATGGACGCCCTGGCGCTGAAAGACCAACCCGAAGTCTTCGACACCGTGATCGACAGCGGGCTGTTCCACGTCTTCAACGACAACGACCGGCGGCGCTACGTCCTGGCGCTGGCGAAAGTCCTCAAACCGGGCGGTCGGTTGTTCCTGTTGTGCTTCAGCGACGAGGAGCCGGGGACGCAGGGGCCACGACGGGTGTCGCGACAGGAGATCGAGGTCGCGTTCGCGGAGGGGTGGAAGATCGAGTCCATCGAGCCGTCAAGGTTCGAGGTTCGGCCCGATTTGAAGGACATCAGCTTCAGCGAGGGCGGCCCGAAGTCGTGGTTCGTGGTGGTGAGAAGGGTGACGTGACACAGGCGTTGAGGCATGTCCATGATCAAGCTGAAGCGAGCCTATGAACCGGCATCCAAGGACGATGGCTTGCGGATCCTGGTTGAGAGGCTGTGGCCGCGGGGGGTGAGCAAGCAGAAGGCGAAGATCGACCTCTGGCTGAAAGTCCTCGCCCCCAGCGCCGAACTCCGCACGTGGTACGGCCACGACCCCGAGCTGTGGCCGCAGTTTCGGAAGCGGTACCGGGCCGAACTGAAAGAACACGGCGACGTACTGACCCTCCTGAAATACACCACCCGGGAGAAGACAGTCACGTTTGTCTACGCCGCCAGCGATGAGGAGCGAAACAGCGCCCTCGTGTTGAAAGAGTTTCTGGAACAGGGCAACCAGTGAGCACCTCCGCCCGCGAAGTAGCGCCGACGGCTCCCTCCAGGCCGTTGTATTTGCCGGCGTCGACGGTGACAATGGCCGTCGGGTCCGCAGTCGTGATTGCATTCATCGTGCAAGCCCTCTCGGGGCGAGTGGGAATCGGACAAAGCTCTCGGGTTACTGCGTACTCCCACGGCTTGCATGGATTCTTCAGGCCTCGCCACGGCCGGCAGGACAAGCCTTGGCGTTTGTACGGAGGAAGTGTGGCATGACGAACGAGGCATCGCCGGTGAGATCGGGTGCACTGACTGGTGCTCTCCTTGGCGCTGTGTGTCGCCCCGTGGTCGTCTCCGCTTTTTGGCTGCTCGATAAAAAAGCAGCGGAACCTTGGATCACGGTGCTGATCACGTCTTGTATCATCGGCCTGCTCCTCGGTTGGCTTGCTGGTTGGATCGCAGCCTCCATTCGGCACCCAGTGATCTGCCTCGTGATTGGTGCAAGCGTCGGAGCGGCCCTGGCATTCATATCGTCTGTCGTTACATTGTACTTTCTCTGTATTGCGACCTATGGACCCCGCGCAGACGTCCGCGGTGGCGTTGATGTGAATGTTGGGCTGTATTTGGCAATGATGGCTCTCGCTGGAGCGATCCCTGGGGTTGGCGGCAGCCTGGTCGCCAACCTGGTAGGTCAGAAGCAGGATGCTCGGGGCCCCGCAGTTCACCATCGGGAGACGGATCGCCCCGGGGACGGGCCATCCGATCCGCTGGCATGAGGATCGATCATGCCCAGGCACCTGAGATCGGTTCACATGTTCGTTGCAGTCCTCTTGATTCTGTCAGGCGGGGCTGTCCTTGTTCCTTCTCTGCAACCGGTTTCACGCACAGGGGTATCCAAGCAAGCGCTGCTCACGTCTGACATCAGCAACGTAGTGTACGCATGGGACCCGGCGGATCCTCGTCCCGAGCGTGAGCGCCGCCGGTCTCTCTTCGAGTTCATCTACCAGAGCTACGACAGCTCGGCCTGGATTCCCCAATCTTTGCTGGACGGTAACTGGATTACCCGGGCCGTGCTGGGGGACGACTACACGATCGCACGAGACAGGATCGGACTTGTCCCCTGGCCGGAGAACAAGATCGTGGCGGCCTATGGGATGGCACCCAACCCGGCTCCGGGCCAGCCCCTCAGTTGGTCGGTCAACTGCTTGGCGTGCCACATGGCAGAAATCGATGGTATCGCTTACTTCGGGGCCGGCACCAAGGTCCTTGACGAAAAAGCACTTGCGGACACGGTCAAGATGGTGACGAGCTCCGTGGGACGGTATCGACTCCCCCATGGCGGAACGGATTACCGAACGGCGGTGCACGCTCATGAGGTCATGAGGCGCCATCATCACGACCAGATTGACCCGCTCACATGCGCTCGCTCCACGGCCTTTCCGGCCTCACACGTGGAAATGTACATGCGGGCGCACGGCGGCGTGATGCCGAGCGACGACCTCGTGGGCCGAGGCGATGTGAAAACTCCTCCCCTGTGGCACACGGCGGCGAAATTGCCCTTCGAGCGCTGGTACTGCGACGGCAGTTTTCATGCCGCACTGCCCCTGATGGCGTCGTCCATGGAACTGGAGCTCGACCAATCCTTCGAGAAACTGGCGACCTCGGTGCTGCCCACCATCAAGAGAGATTTCGAGATGGTCGTCCGGCATCTCAGGCCGCCGAGATATCCTTACGCGATCGACCACACCTTGGCCGAAAAGGGGAAGGCCCTGTTCTACTCGGACGATATCGGCTGTTACAAGTGTCATGGTGTCTATGACGCGAAGGGAGGTGTCGAGTGGACCGGCATGCACGTGGATGTCGGCACGGACCGAGCCCGCATCGAGCTGGTCTCCGAAGGGTTCATCGACAGCTTTAACCGCAGCCCGCTGGCGACAGAGGGCACGCTGAAGAAAAGTGCCGGGTATGCCGCGACACCTCTAACCGGCGTCTGGGCCAATTACCCCTACTTGCATAACGGCAGTGTCCCCACGCTGCACCACCTGCTAGGTCCTGCGTCAGAGCGGCCGCGTCTCTTCAGCGTGAAGGCGGCGCGCAGGTTCGATCAAGATCGCGTTGGCCAGCGGCTGTATTTGGATCGCCACGTCGAGCGGTGGAGTGAATCAGAACGTCTCCACAGGCTCGGCGACGACCGGAACTGGTTCAACACGAGCCGAACCGGGTGCGGCAATGAGGGCCACGATTTCTGGTCGCGGATCAAAACGGACGCAAACCGTAAGGCATTGATCGAGTATCTCAAGACGTTGTAGGGAGGCAGAGCGGGCCCATGAGTGCGCACTCACCGCCTCTTCTTCGCAGAACCACCACGCGGGTTCGGTCGGACGACTCTGGCCAGCCAGCGTCCGCCCGGTTCCTCATGGGACACGGCCTCGGCGATCCTCCGGGCGAGCTCTTCCGCGTCCGGAAGGCGGCCACGGGTCAAGCGACCTCGTTCGCGTGGACCTCGGTAGCGATCTCGTCCGGATGGTCCTCCGCATAGGCCCAGGCGTCGACTAGATTCACAGCTTTCAGGCCGGGGTAGTCGATCAAGAGTTGGGCTTCGGAGGCGCCCAGGCCGCGCGCCTCGATGAGTTGCCACACCGGGATCCGCGTCCCGGCGACCCGTGCTGAGCCCCCGCAGACTCCGCGGGTCTTCTCGATCGTCGCATATGAGCGAGGTTGGGACCGGCCTGATCCCTTGCGACCCGAACGGCCCAAGCCGACCCCTTCCAGTCCTTCTTCGGTGAACAGGTCTACCAACGACGCGAGGTCCTCCTTCGTGATCCCTACTAGCATCGAGACGCGCTCCGGGGTCTCGCCCGAAGCCAGGCCCAGCAGGGCTTGAGCCTTCTGCCCGTTGGTCGGCCGCATCTTTCGGCTCGCAAATTGCTCGAGGTCTTGGCGGTCTTGCTGTGTGAGCTGGATTGGCATGACGTTGTGCCCCGTGATCGCCGTACACCCCGGCACCTTACCGCTCGCACTGTCTCTCGACTCTATCTTAGCGCCCGGAAAAGATTCCTTCAATCGCCCAGCGCATCTCCGCTCCGAGCGCCCGGTGTACTCACTCAGTGACCGTTCCGTCCTTGTGCCGATCCCGGGTATGTTCGGCTTGCAGTGGCACGGAGCCGTTAGGTGTCCACCCTGTAGTGAGAGTTCGTCGATCTCACGGTACCCAGCGCTCACGACCCGAAAACCGAACGTCTTGCCCCGCCCGGCAGTGCATTCTACTTCGACCCGGCAGTCACGTGGCTCGAGAGCCATCTCCGAACGCGCGGATCAGCCCGGCCGCGAAGAAACTTCTAATAAACTTCGCTTGCAGATTCGTGCCGCGTTCGACTACAAATGTCTTACTAAGTTCCTCTCCGGGTTCATGGACGCCCTTGAGATCATCGCTCGACTTCGAACGTCTTTGTTTCTCGCTGCTCGGCAGCGTGGCGATCGCGCCAAGAACAGCCGCACGGCGGGCAGAATCCTTCTCGGTGAGGTGACGTGAGCATGACGCGCCTGGCCATCGTGATCCTCTTGCTCTCACCGGTGGCTGCCGTCGGTCAGATCAAGGAAAAAGACGACGACAAGGTCTCCAACGACCAGCCGGATCGCCCGTTGCAGATGCCACCCGCATCGACCGAGGTCAAGGAGGCACTCGATGATTTCGAACGCTTTCAGCGACGCTCTGCCTGGGAGCGCGCCTTGAAGTCGCTCTACACCATTCCCGAGGAGCAGACCCACCGATTCATCGACGGAGAAAAGGGCTTCATCATCCCCGTCGCGCGCAAACGACACTCCATCCTCATGGCATTGCCGCCCCAAGGCCAGTCTGCCTATCGATTGTTCTACGACGCGGAAGCGCGGAAATTGTTCGAGGATGCCAGGGGCCCATCCGAGCTGAAATCCCTCGAACGCATCTACTCGGCCTATTTCCTCACCGCCATCGGCGATAACGCCGCCGATCGATTGGGCGATCTGTACTTCGAGCTCGGCCACTTCGACCGCGCCGCCGATTGCTGGATGACTGTCGTGCGCGAACGACCCGACACGGACTTGTCGCCCGCCTTGCTCAATGTGAAAGCCGGCCTGGCACTGTTCCGCGCGGGTCGCGATTCCGAATTCGAGCAGATACGAACCGAGCTGGCCGATCGCCGGACCGACGAGAAGCTGACGATCGGGGGACAGACCGGAACGCCCGTCGAGCTGCTCGACCGCCTCGTCAAAGAGGATCAAAACGCGACGGCCGCGGAGAAGCCGCCCCCTCGCGCCGGCGACAATGGTCTTGACCTCGCCGGGCAGGTGGACCCGGTCTGGCAGATGCGCTTTGCCGCTTCGGTCGAGGCCGGCATGAGTCCCGCCGAATTGACTCAATGGGAATCCACGTCGGTCAGCGTCGTCGTGCCGGCCGTCACGATCGACGGGTCGATGCTTTTCGTGAACTATCTCGGGTACGTTTTCGCCCTCGACTTGAAGACCGGAAAGATGCTCTGGCGCTCCGCGTCGTTCCATCATCTCGAAGCGTCGGCAATGCAGAATTACGCCCTCGATCCCGGCCGGTTCGCGATCGTCGCCGCGGGTGAATATCTCTGGAGCCTGGGACGCGACCTGAAGGACCAGAATTTCATGGCTCCCTTCTCGTTGACATGCCGCCGGGCCAGCAGCGGCGAGGTGGTCTGGCAATCAACCGACCTGGCCGATTACGCCCAGATCGATCTGGCCGGCCGGCCGCTCCTGGCCGGCGGAAAGCTCTTCATCGCGGGCAAGGGTGTGACAGCCCCGCAGCAACAGCAGGGCATGCCGCAACAACTCGTCCTGGCGATCCAGCCCCACGACGGCAAAGTGCTCTGGAAATCCGAGATCGGCACCTTCCGGCAGGACAATCGCTTCAACTACTATAATTATAATCGCGACCCGGCGCCCCAGCCGCGGATCGTGTACCGCGCGGGCACACTCTACATCGACACCCAGCTCGGGGTCTTCGCGCGGCTCGACGCGGATTCCGGCACGGTCGATTGGGGATACGGCTACAAGACGGACCCCCTTCAGGGCCAGAACCGATTTATGTTTTTCAACGGCATGCCTCAACCGGAAACGACCGCGGCCGGCAGTGAACCCCTCCGGATCGGCGATGCCTTCCTCTTGAAGGGCATGCAGTCCACGCGTCTTTATGCCATCGAGCCGAACCGGATGAAATTCCTGTGGGAGCGGCCGATCTCGAAGTCCGCGCGTTTGCTCGGCGCCAGCGACCGCGCCGTCTTTCTCGGCGGCGCCGAAATCAGCGCGATGGATCTTCACACCCGGCAGCTCTTGTGGTCGACGCCGCTGCCCTCCGGCAGCATGGACGCGCGCGTCCTCGTGCGGCCGGACGGCCTGTGGCAACTGACGCCCCGCGGCATCGTCGAGATCGATCCGAAATCCGGGGCCATTCGCCGAATCTTTCGCGGCGCCGACCTGGGCGCCGCGGGCGGCGACCTGGTCTTGACCGATCCGTTTCTTCTCGCCGTTTCCAATCGCACGATCTCAGCCTATCCGCGCCGGGCGGCCGGTAGCACCGCGTCCGTTCCGGATCGTGCCGCCACCACCAAGGAGAGGGCTTCGAAGTGAAAAAGTCTTTGATCGCGGTGATCGTCCTCTCGCTGGCCTCAATCGGTGCCGTTCGCCCGGCTCGGGCTCAATTCATGCAGAACATGACCGGACCGAGCCCGGTCCAGAATATCGAAGGCTTTACCGTTGCCGGCAAAGGCTCCGTCGCCGTCAAGCCGAACCTGATCGAGATCGATCTGGAGGTTGCCGCCTCCTCGGAGCTGACCGGCGATGCGATCGTCAAGTATCGCGACGCAAGGCGGCGGATCCACGACGCATTCACCGCCTTGAAGCTCGCCAACGTGACGGTCGAGGAACGCGGCCTCTTGGTCGATCAGAAGGGCATGCAAAACCCTTACTATTTCGGTGGTTACCAGCCGAATACCCGCAACAAGACCGAAGTCCAGCTCACGCGCAAGCTCGTGGTCAAGGCGACGAACGTCCGCACGATGGACGAAGACGCGCTCTTGCAACTGATCGGCAAGCTGCTCGACGTCGCTCAGGATGCCGGCGGGCACGTCGGCCCCCAGAACGTGTTCAACCCCTACTACTATAACCCCTACCAGCAGGGCTCCACGGGCCTGGTTCGATTCGTGCTCGATGACTATGACAAGCTTCAGGAGGAAGCCTACGAGCAGGCGATCGCCGACGCGCGAGCCCGGGCGCAGCGACTGGCGAGGCTGAGCCACGTCGAGCTGGGGCCGATCATGGCGATCCGGGAAATCACGGTCCCCGGTGACCGGACCTCGAATTCCGACGACGAGCTGCCGCGAAAACGGCTGGAGACGGGAAAATTCCAGGAAATTCCGGTTCGCGTCGAGCTGCTGGTGCGTTTCGAGGTTCATGCGAAATCCGATGCCAAGGGGCAGGCTGGAGCGCGATGAGCAACCAAGGGCCTGACGACGTGGGGCGCAAAACGACGCGGTTGAGCCGGCGGGCGTTCGTGGTCCGCTGTCGCAATCGCGCGGTCGCCTCGCTCGCGGGTCTCGGCTGGCTGGCGAGCTTCCCGCGCAGCTCATCCGCTCAGAAGGAGGTCCTGCCCAAACACGTCACGCCCGAGACCCTCCGGGCCGTCGTGAAGGGATTGGACTTTCTCGCCGGCAAGCAAGCCGACGACGGGTCGTGGATCATGGGCGGCGGCGAGGCTTACCCGGTCGCCATGACGGCCCTGGCTGGAACGGCGCTCCTGGCTCACGGCAACTCGCCGACGCGAGGCCGCTACTCGCGCAACGTCCAGGGAGCCGTCGAGTACCTGGTGCGCTGTGCCACCCCCACGGGGTTGCTCACCGGCCCCAGCCAGGACAGCGGTCAGCCCATGCACGGCCACGGCTTCGCGCTCATGTTCCTCGCGTCTGTCTACGGGATGATCACCAAGGAATCGCTCCGCCAGCAGGTGGGGGCGGCGGTCCGCAAGGCCGTGGCGCTCACCAGTCAAGGACAGAGCCCGCAAGGCGGCTGGAGCTATGTTCCAGGAACCGGCGACGAAGGGTCGGTGACGGTCACCCAGGTGCAGGGCCTGCGGGCCGCGCATAACGCGGGATTCCTGGTGCCGCGAGCCGTCATCGAGGAAGCCGTGCGATACCTCGAGAAATGCCGCACACCCGAAGGCGCGATCCAGTATTCCCTGGGCTCCGGCAGCGGGCCGAGGCTCCCCATCTCGGCGGCCGCCGTCGCCACGCTGTACAACGCGGGCCAGTTCGACAGCAACATCGCGACCGACTGTCTCAAGTATGTGTGGGACCAGTTCCGCACGCACGAAGGATGGGACAAGGGGGGCGGCCACTCCTTTTACTCGCATCTTTACGCCGCTCAAGGTTTCTACATGGCGGGCGACCAGTACTGGGACAAGTATTTTCCGGCCGCCCGCGATCAGTTGATCGCCATGCAGGCGCCCGACGGCTCATGGCACGGCGACGGGATCGGACAGGTTTACGGCAGCTCGATCGCCGTCATCATCTTGCAGCTTCCGTTCAAGTATCTGCCGGTTTTCCAGCGCTAGGAAGGGACGCGATCTTGATCAAGACGACCGACGAGCTCGATCTCTCCGAACTGGAGGAGCTGCGCCTGGCCCACGGCCAGCTCCGCGACCAGATTGCCAGGCAGATTGTCGGGCAGCACGAAGTCGTCGATCAGCTCTTGATCGCCGTCTTCGCTCGCGGTCACTGCATCCTCGAGGGCGTTCCCGGCCTCGCCAAGACGCTGATGGTGCACTCGCTGGCGCAATCGCTGTCGCTGAAATTCTGCCGGATCCAGTTCACGCCGGACCTGATGCCGAGCGACATCACCGGCACCGAGGTGCTCTACGAGGACCGCAGCTCGGGCGCGCGGGAATTACGGTTCGTTCCTGGACCGATCTTTGCGAACCTGATCCTGGCGGACGAGATCAACCGCACGCCGCCCAAGACCCAGGCCGCCCTGCTGGAGGCGATGCAGGAACGACAGGTCAGCGCGGGCGGACATCGCCATGTGTTGCCGGACCCGTTCTTCGTGCTGGCCACCCAGAACCCGATCGAACAGGAAGGCACGTATCCTCTGCCCGAAGCCCAGCTCGATCGCTTCCTGTTCAAGATCTTCATCACTTATCCGAAGCCAGAGGAGGAGCGGCGGATCTATCGGGTGACCACGGGCACGGACGAGGCGGAAATCACGCCGCTCCTGGCCGGCGATCGCATCGTGGCTCTGCAGCGCATCGTGCGGCGGGTGCCCGTCTCGGACCACTGCATCGATTACGCGATGGACCTGGTCCGGGCCACGCGCGGCCCCGAGCACGGCGGACCGGCGTACATTGGCGAATGGGTTGCCTGGGGAGCCGGTCCGCGGGCCGGCCAGGCCTTGATCCTCGCCAGCAAGACCCGCGCCGCCCTGGATGGACGACCGAGCGTTTCGATCGACGACATCCGAGCCGTCGCCCTGCCGGTGCTGCGCCACCGCATCGTCATCAACTACAACGCGCAGGCCGCCGGCGAAACGAGCGACTCGATCGTCAAGAAGCTGCTGGCCGACGTGCCGATCCGAAAGGGAGCCGCTGATGCCGCCGTCGCGGAAATATTCCGATCCTGATGTGATCGCGCAGATCACGGACCTCGCGCTCCGTTCGCGGCGGCTCGTCCAAGGAGCGATCAGCGGCATGCATCGCAGCCCGTTTCACGGCTTCAATGTCGAGTTCGCCCAGTACCGTGAGTACACCCCGGGTGAAGACCTCCGCCGGCTCGACTGGCGCGTCTTCGCGCGATCTGACCGGCACTACATCAAACAATACGAAGAAGAAAGCAACGTACGCGTCACATTCATCGTCGACGCCAGCGCCTCCATGGCCTATCGTGGCTCCGCCACCCTATCCAAGTTCGACTACGCCGCCACGATGGTCGTCGCGCTCGCGATGCTCTTGAACCGCCAGCAAGACCCCGTCGGCATGGTCCTGTTCGATGAAGCGGCCGGCACGGTGCTGCCGCCCGCCGCGAAACAATCGCAGATCATCGTGATGTCGAATCTCCTCGAGAAATGCACGCCTGCTCGCAAGACGGAGTTGGGCGGCTTGCTCCGCTCGCTGGCGGATCAATTCCGGCGCCGCAACCTGCTGGTGATCGTGTCGGACCTGTTCACCGACCTCGACGTTTTCTACGACAGCCTCAACAGGCTCCGTTTTCTCGGGCATGAGGTGCTGGTCATGCAGGTGCTCGATCGCGACGAGATCGAGCTGCCCTTCGATGGGCCGACGATCTTCCACGACATCGAGGGCGACGAAGAATTGTTCGCCGAGCCCTGGGCGTTTCGCCGGTCGTATCAACAGGCCATGAGTGATTTCGTCAGCAGCGTGGAGCGCGAGTGCGGCAAGCGTGGCTACGATCACGTGCGGTTTCTCACGGACGAACCGCTCGGCACTTCGCTCAGCTTCTTCTTGCACTTCCGCCAGGAGACGGGCCGGGCCACGCGCCGGGATAGTCGATCTCAATCATGATGACGTTTTTGAGCCCATTGCTGATCTGGGGTACGTTCTTGGGCGCGATCCCCATCATCATCCATCTGCTGAACCGCCGGCGGTTCCGCAGGGTGGAATGGGCCCCGATGCGCTACCTCAAGCTGACGATTCAGCGGAATCGGCGGCGAATTCAGCTCGAGCAGTTGCTGCTGCTGTTGTTGCGGATTGCGCTCATTGTGTTATTGTTCCTCTATCTCGCGCGGCCCGTGGTCAACCCGACGGGGCTGGAGCAATGGCTGGGCACGGGCGGCCGCACGAGCCAGGTCGTCCTGGTCGACGACTCACTCAGCATGGGCTACGCCGCCCCAGGGTTGGCGTCATTCCAGCGCGCCAGAGAAACCGCGTCCGCCCTCCTGGCCGCCGCCCGCCCGCTGGATCGCTGCACGCTGGTGACCAGCTCCGCGCCGCGCGCCCCGGTGCTTCATGACGTGGAAGGGGCCCGCCGCGATGAATTCTCGGCCGCGGCGCTGTCGCTGCCGCTGACCGCCACCCACGCCGCATGGCCGTCGGTGCTCGAGGCCGTCGATCAAGTCCTGCGATCCTGCACGTACCCCACCCGGCAGCTCACGATCATCACCGACCTGCGAAAGGCCGGCTGGGAGGGCGGTGTCGCCGCGATCAGCCGGCGCTGGAAGGAGCAAGACGTGCGCGTGCGCATCGTCGACGTCGGGGCCGACGAAGTCGCCAACGTCTCGTTTCAAGCGCTCGTGCCGCTCGACCGGACGATCTTATCCGGTGCGGAAAGCCGCTGGGAGGCGGTGATCCGCAACGACTCGCCGCGGATTTTGGCCGGCGCCAAGGCGGTCCTGCGCGTCGATGACAAGCCGACCGAGGTGGGATTGCCGGATATTGCGCCTCATGAAGTCGCCCGGGTCCCACTGTCCGTGACGTTCCCGGGATCCGGACCTCATGATCTCTCGCTCCAGCTTCCGGACGATGAGCTCGCCGGCGACAATCAACGCTGGGCCGCCGTCCCGGTCAAGGACTCTCTCTTGATCCGCCTGGTGGATGGCGATCCGTCGGCGGAGCCGTTCGGCTCCGAGGTCGACTACCTTGCCGCCCCCTTGTCCGTGGGGATCGGCGCGGCCGAGGCATGGCGCGTCGAGGTCGTCCTCGAGCACGATTTCGCTTCCCCGCGTCTGGAGCCACCCGACGTGCTCGTCCTTGCCAATGTCGCCGCCCCGACGCCCGAGCAGGCCGCGCGCCTGGACAGCCAGGTGAAAGCCGGCATGGGCTTGATGATCTTCGCCGGGGCGAAACTGGACGCCGGCCTTTACAACGACCTCCTGTACCGCCAGAACGGCAGGCTCTTGCCGTACATGCTCAAGTCCTTCGTCGACGAGAAATTGAGCGGCCTGATCATCGAGCCGGTGCGCCCGTCGCCGCTCGAGAAACTGCTGGAGCTGAAGCCGTCGGCGCTTGAGCGAGTCTCGGTCCGCCAGATCATGCTGGTCGACGAGAAAGACGCAGAAGGCGAAGACGGGCAGGTTCGGGTGCTCGCCCGCTGGAACGATCCGGCCCGGTCGCCCGCGGTGATCGAACGGAAGAAGGGCGAGGGATGCGTCTTGCTCTGGACGACGACCGCCGACCGCGCCGGCAATGACTGGCCGATCGAGCCGAGCTTCGTCCTCGCCGTGCGTGAAGCCGTCCGCGGATCGGCACGCCCCACCTCATTCGCCAACACGATCACGGCCGGCGAGCGAATGAGGCGCGTCATCCGCTCCAGCCAACAGATCGCCAACGCCCGGTTGACTTCGCCGGGCGGCGGCGAGCCTCAATCGCTGTCGGCGGTCCCCTCGGACGACAAGGAGGGCGATCAAGGCCCGGCCGCCGTGATCGCCGTGCCCGACACGCGCCGCGCCGGATTGTACCGCATTTCCTGGGATGAAGGTCCGCTCGGGACCCAGCAGGATTCATACGCCGCCAATCCGGATCCGCGCGAAAGCGCACTCGAAAGGATCGAGCCGTCTGAGCTCAAGTCGCTGTTGCAGCCGCTCGAGGTCGAGATCGCGTCGGCGCGAACCGAGGGAAGCACGCTCTTCTCGCCGACCGGCCGCGAGATCTGGCACGAGCTTGCGAGCGGGCTGCTCGTTCTCCTGATCGCCGAGGCGCTCTTCGCGACCTGGGTCGGCCGGTCCCGTTGAGAGAAATGCCCAAGCGGCTGTCGCCGCACTCTTTCCGAGTGACGGCGATCACAGACCTCTTGACACAAAGGGTTCCGCTCGAAGATGTTCAGTACCTCCGGCCTGACAACCCACCCAAGCAAGAGATGAGTCATGGGGAACCGAAGATCGTTCCACCCGCCGGCTTGTGAAACGCTGGAAGAACGGGTTGTGATGAGCACAACGACCGCGATAATCCAGGCGGCCCACGCGATGCCGGCCGTGAACAAGACCCCCGCGACGCTCGGGCCTGTCGGCGCCCTCGGCGACAGCTTGACCGACGAGTATCGGTTCTACCCCCCGGACCGTTCTCTTGCCCGCAACTGGGTCGAGATCCTCCACACGGTCCTCAATGTGAACTTCGGCCCGTACACGACGAAGAGCCGGGGCGAACCGCGGGATCAGGGCTTCGCTTACAACTGGGCCCGCTCCGATGCGACCTCTGAAGACATGATCGCCAACCAGTTGCCCGGCCTGACGGCTCAGGTGGCCGAGGGAGAGGTCCGCTACGCCTCGATCTTGATCGGCGGCGATGACTTCCTGGACCTGCTCGGTGACGCCAAGGAAGGTCTGATCCCGCCGGCCGAGATTCCGGCCGACTTGACCCAGACCACGACCAAGCTCATCACCAACGTCGAGACGGCGGTTGCCACACTGCTCGCGGCGAACCCGAACGTCAAGGTCGCAGTCTGGACCCAGCCTGATATCAGCCAGACGCCGCTCGGCCGCGCGGCAGCGGCGACCAGTTCCGAGGCGGCGGCCCTGCTGCAAGCGGTGAGCAAGGCCACCGCGGACTTCAATTCGGTGGTGACTTCGCTGGCGAGCAACAACCCCCGCGTCGCGCTGGTCGATCTCGCATCGGCCTCGGCGGCCGTGGCCGGCAGCCCGACCAGCACGATCACCGTCGCGGGCCAAACCATCAGCCTGACCACCACGGGCGACAACTACCACGACTTCTACCTCGCCGACGGCCTCCACATCGGCACGGTCGCGCAGGGGAGCCTCGCCGACCTCTTCATCGAGGCGATCGACGGCAAGTTCCGAACCCATTTCATCCCGATCACCGCGCAGAAGATCATCCGGTACGCTCAGAAGGTCCAGGTCACCACCTCGCATCCGAAGGGGCCGCAAATGCCTTGATCTGACCGGAGCCGACCTCGCGCGGAGGCGGTTGCGTTGTAGGCCCATATCCAACATTTCAACCACAAGGGGCAAACCAAACTTCTAAGCCGCTGATCCGTAGGCAGATTCGATTGGCGAACAGTCCGGGGAAAGTGGTCAGGAACGAATGGCGCCAGGATAGCCGATGCTGTTGGGTTCCGCCAGGATAGCCGATGCTGTTGGGTTCCATGGACTTGCGGTGACGTATGTGCTGTCACTGCTTTAGAGGCCGAGGACGACTACCGCATCTGCGCCAGTCGTAGTAGCACCGAAGAGTCGAAGCCGAAGAGCAAGCCGCGCAAACGCAAGTCTGACGACGAATACGAGGAGGAATCATGACCAGGACGCTGCATGGGAAGGTCCACGGCAAGACCATCGAACTCGATGAAGACCTCGGCGTCGTTGATGGCCAGGAGGTCGAGGTTCAGGTGAGAATGATCGGTCCGAAGAAAAGGCCGCCGGGCCCACCGCCGGGATGGCGGCCGGGGGGCACGGAGACCGCCGCCGGCATGATGGCGGAGCACTGGACCGAAGAGGATGACCGGATTCTCGAGGCGATCGAAAAAGATCGCCATCGGCCTTCGACGCGGGAGCTCCCAGAGTGAGCTTCCTCCTTGATACCAACATCCTCTCGGCCCACCTCCGGCGACCCTCAGGCCTGGCCCATCGCTTCTTCCAGCATTCGGGCCGGCTCTATACCTCCGGCGTGTCGCTGGCGGAGTTGTACGACTGGGTGAACGGCCGCCGCGATCCCGACCCGCTCCGTGCTTCCGTTCAGAGGTTACTAACATACGAGGTGAGCCTGATACCCTTCGACGCCGATTGCGCCGAAGAGTTCGGACGCGTGAGGTCCGACCTCCGGGGGCAGGGAATCAGTGTCGACGATATGGATCTACTCATCGCGGCGACAGCCCTTGTCTATGACCTGACTGTGGTGACGCACAATACCCGACACTTTCGGCACATCCCCGACCTACGCCTCGACGACTGGCTGACTCCCTGAAGCGGTGCAACCAACGCTCGAACAATAGGTGAACGACCAACGGGAGCGGGGAAAGGGGTCAGGAACCGTTAAGAGCGGGGAAAGGGGTCAGGAACCGTTAAGGGCCTGCGCAAGAATAACTTTTACAGTTTTTCAATTTACGGACAGGCGAAACCCGACTGTCGGTCAGTGTGTAGTGTAAAAGTTATTCTTGCGCGGGCCCTAAGTCGAATCGGCTCCTGACCCTTTTTCTCTAGCCAGTAGCAACTTCCCTTACAGCAGGAAGTTACGAAGCCACAAAACGGGCGTGGCACTATGCGCGTCGTCTTCCTCCGTGACGATGGGCGCGACTTGCTGGACCGTCGGCGGCAGGGCGACTCCCGCCGCCTGGAATACACTTCCACAGGTTCCCTGGGCCTCGTTCCGCAACAGGAAACGTTTCCCATCCTGCTGGACTTCCGTCGTGTGCAATTGACCCAGATCCTGGCCTTCCCGTAGCAAACGGACAAAAAACAACGCTAAGCCCGTCACGCCCGAATGGGAAGCAGACTCCTACCGCTTCCGTAGATCGAGGACTTGCGTCAGTAGTAGGATGAGGTGAGTCCCTGGAGTTTAGGTCCGTATCTCGGCGGCGAGGGGAAAGCGGTCAGGAGCCGTTAAGTCGAATCGGCTCCTGACTCCTTTTCGCCGGCCATCATCATCCCGGCCATCGCACGCCTCGTCCGGCGCGTTGCGTCGCTACGCGAGGTAATCTCCCGGGGCACAGCGCTCATTTCCGGCGGGTTCGCGGCACTAACCCAACGGCAGCGCAGAACTCTTCTCACTCTTAGTTAGGAGAGACACTCCCCTTGCATCGTCCCGACGCGGAACTCGTCGAGGCCGCTTGCCGGGGAGACCTGGCGAGTTTCGGCCTGCTGTACGAGCGGCATTATCGCATGGCGGTGGGGATCGCCCGTGGCCGGCTGTCGGACCGCCACCTGGCGGAAGACGCGGCGCAGGAGGCGTTCGCGATCGCCTGCCGCACTCTGTCCACTCTGCGGGACCGCCAGCGGTTCCCGCAATGGCTGGGGACCATCTGTCGGCGGACGGCTTCGCGTATCGACGCAAACCGGCCACCCTACAAGACGTTGCCCGATGACTTCGAACCAGCCGGCGATTCCGATCTCCAACCGCTTCGGCTCCAAGTCCAGGACGCTTTACTGCTTCTGGATGAGACCGCGCGCGCGATCGTCATTCTCCATTACTTCAGCGGGCTGTCGTACGATGAGATCAGCCAGGCGCTCGGCCTGTCGGTCCAGAGCGTCCACGGACGCCTGCAGCGGGCGCGGCGCAAGCTGGCCCAGATCCTCGACGCACACGACTCATCAGGAGCCAAGACATGAACCCCTCGCTTCACGAGGAGGGCTGGGAGAGCCGTCTCCGGGCGGACTTGGGCGAGCCCCCGCTGCCGGACTTCGAAGCCTGGCGAGCCCGACACGCCGACGCCCTTGCCGCCCTCGACCGCTCTCAACCTTCCCGATCGCATCCCTACCGGAGAATTCTCATGATCAGTTCAAGATGGATCGCGGCGTCGCTGCTGCTCACGTTGGGTCTTTTCTGGGTTCGCTCTGAGGGGACTCTCGGCCCCAACGCCTTCGCCGGTACCATCCCCGGCGTCGACGACCCCAAGACCCTTACCTGGACCACCACTTATTATGCGCGTGTGACGAGCGTAGACGGCAGACGGACCTGGCTTCAACCTGAGCGCCGGCTCCACGCCTATCGCCACCCCGGCCAGTACCGCGAGACCCTGTTGGACGAAACGGGGCAGCCGCGCATCGTCGAGATTACCGACGTCCGAGCTGGACGGACGCTCGTGCTGGACCTGAAGGACAAGAAGGCGGTGTTGAAGGCCCCGGTGGGCCAGCTCGACGGCCGGGGACCGTTTACCTGGGTCGGCGAGGCCCTCCGCGACCGGATCGTCGCCAAGTCCTTGCGCGTGAAGTCGGTCTCGCTCCGGGGCCAGAAGGAGATCGACAAGACGCGGGCCAACGTCGTCCGGGCCATGATCGACCGGGGTGACGACCAAGGGTACGCCCGCCACGACTTCCTCTTCGACGACAACTCGAAGCGACTGGTCGCGATCTGGATCCCTAATCAGAACGACTTCGATCTCGAGACGGCGCCGGAACGAAACCAGCCCGCCGAGAAACAATTCTCATCGTGGTTCCCCGTCGCGTACTGGGAGCACGAGATCGTCGTGGACCCGAAGCTCGACGCGACCGATTTCAGCCTCGATCCCCCGGCCGGCTACGCCTACCAGGCGGTCGCCAAGCCCACGATCACCGAGGAGGAGATGGTCGCCTTCCTCGGGGCCGCCGCGCGGTTCAACGAAGGCGTCTTCCCTGACTCGCCTTACGCGGCATTCGACCAGGCGAGGTTCAACGCGGCCAGTATCAAGGTCGCCGCCGCTCAAACGCCCGCCGAACGGGAATTGATCCAGCTTCACGACAAGTTCCTCACCCGGGAGGTCTACCGCGCGCCCGTACTCCAGTTCGTGGAGGACCATACCCAGGCCGGCTCCTTCCACTACGTCGGCGCAGGGGCTAAGGTTGGCCAGGCCAACCGGCTCCTCTGCTGGTACACCACCCAGCGGGCGACGAAACCGCGAGCCGTGTTCGGGGATCTTTCCGTCAGGGACGTCTCCCCATCCGAACTCCCGCTTGACCCCTCGAAGTGAGCCGGTGGAAACGAAGCCCGCCCGCGGACGCCGGCCGAGGGTGACGCGGCCGGCGACGCAGGGAGGGACGAAAAGGACAGGCATTGCATTCTCGGCTCGAACCCGCCGCTGCAAGCCGATCCGAGCTCGATGCGCTACCGAACTGAGCGTTGGCTGCTCACGTCAAGTTCAAGGCGAAGGAAAGAACCGGCATTCAAAGTTCGACTCGTCCCCGCCAGAGCGAATCCAGCCGGTCTCGATGGGCTGCCGGAGTAGGACCGGGCCGCTCGCGCCGAGTCCAACGAGAAATGATCGGCGAACCGCGCCGATGGCTTGCGGACGGGAAAAGTGGGGACGGCTGACTGCGTGCTCGATGCGATCCGCAGTTCAAGCTTCCCAGCGAGAATCCTTCCAGCATGCCTTCACGTGAAGAATCCAACGGACGTCGGTCCTCGATCGGGCACAGCCACAGCGACTCTTCCAGACCGGCTGCCGCACGCGAACCCGCCATGCTGCCACCCGTGGCCGCTTCGAGTTGAGCGGTCTTGCCCTGGGCTTCGACATGCTCCGAGCGCATCTTGATCGACGTATCATTGCTCGTTTCGGGAGTCTCAGCGATCCCGGCTGCCACAGGGTTCAGATCGATCTACGCACGAATGGCCAGGAGCGCTTCATCGTCGAGGATCGCCACGCCCTTGAACCGGCCCTCGAAGTACGCACCACGAACCTGATCTTGCCGATACGGTCGTGCGGCCCTTCGCCCAGCAAGAACGCGCGGCGAACACAGCGCGACACGCAGTGGTACCAGCGGGCCACCGAAGCATCTTTTTCCAGAGCAGGCGCGAAATCATCGCATCCTACGGCTTGCCCTTGAGAATCCGGGTGGCGTCAATAGCGCCCGACGCGGCCGACAAGGCCGCGGATCGAGCTGCCTCTTCAGAGTGGTAGCGGTCGTCTGAGCCTCCCCCGAGGGGAATTCTGCCCCCGGCATCCAGCAACTCTGCCTTCGACTTCCATTCGCCGGTGGCTTGCTGCAGGGTCGTTACAATGATTCGCCGGCCGTAGTACGTCTCTTCGTATTCCATCCCGTAATTCTACCTCCAGCCCGGTCGGCCATGTCTTCAAAGCAACTGGCAAGGACCTGCACACCGTCCGTGACCTCCGTTTAGTGGAGGTTCACGGCCTTGTCCGAATGATGTCAGAGAAGCCGCGAGGCGTTCCTCACTACAGGACGCAAATTGATCCCGTCGCTCTCAGCACGCGGCTTTTCTGCACGTGATGGCAAAGAACTAGCAGTTTCCGCCCGGGCCTCCGAACCACAGACTCTCAAACCACGGCGAGCCGTACAGGACGACTTGAGCCGTATAGCACTTTGGCCATTGTTGTACCGGCGTCAAACCGGCATTAACCAGGGCCCCGCCCTGGGGAGTCCAGTAGCCGATGGCTCGCTGATAGGCAGCCTTCTGCCACCCGGCGTTGGCAAACGCGCCGCTACCCATGGGCGGAAAACTGGTGGTGCCCACCACTTCGCCGCCGTAATCGATCTCGGTGGCGTTCGACGCAAGCGCACCACCCTTGTATTGTGTGTCCGGGTAGTATCCGATTGCGTTGGCTCCCGCTGTCCCATTGACGTAAAACCACCAGCGGCCTCCGGTGTGCCAATAGGCCAGCTCAATAAGGTACTGCGCTCCCGAACTCACGCTGCTCGGGCTGAGGGCCATGCCAGGGGTGTAGGCAGTTCCCGTTTGAACAAACGCACTGCATGTCAAGTTATAACAGCCTGTCTTGTTATAACCGTCCGCAGTCCAGTAGATAAACAAATGCGGCTTCGCGTCACCATACATCGCCGGATAGACCTGCCACCCGCATTCGATGGTCTGCAAGTTCGCGCCACTGCCGCCGACGTACCAGTGCTGAGAGAGCGAAAAGACTTGATTGGCGCCGATCGGAGGGTCCCAAAGGCTCAGGTAACTGTGCCCGCCGCCGTTATTCACGTTCTGATACGCGTGAGCCCATCGGTGGGTTGCCGGAACTGTGGCCGGCTCGATCGCCCGTGGAGGCCGGCCCGCCCCTCTCGGCCCCTTTCGAAAAAAATCGTCCAAGGTCTCGAATCGGGTCAGAGTTTCGAGAGTGACCCGGCGCATGGGGATCGTAC
>JBIOJM010000077.1:0-31913 GCA_044450785.1 Isosphaerales bacterium | reverse complement strand
TCGGCCTGTGCGTCGTGCCAGGCCGGAGCAGGGTAACCAAGACGTCCCAACTTAACAATAGGACATGCACTTATCTATAATCCCCATAGCCTCCAAAATAACGAAAAGATGTGTGTAACGACGAGGGCAACGCCCTGGGATCTGGAAAGCGTGATGACCCGTGCCCTGTAAGGGCGGAACATGGTGTTCAACCCCGGCGGTACCGCTCTTTATTCTCCACTGAGGCAGGGAGCCTGCCCTTGTTGCGCCCTTTCAGGGCTCTGCTGATTCGTCTCGTTCGTCTGTTCCCAGGGCGTTGCCCTGGGCTGATTTGTTGCTGCCCCCTTCGGGGCGAAGACGCAAAAGCGCAACTTCAAAACTTGCGCGTCGGGTTAGTATGCAGGAGCTGACCCGCAGGGGCCACTTGTTCCGGGCGAATTCCCGAAAAAGAAGCGTGGATTCTCCATTCCAGCGTATCAGACTATTGAAACCCAGTCGGAGACGAGTCGGACGATGGTCCAGATCAAACTTCCCGATGGTTCAATCAAGGATTATCCCGAGGGCGTGAGTCCGCGCGAGGTCGCTGCCGGGATCGGCAAGCGGCTGGCGGAGGCGGCGGTCGCGGCGATGGCCGGCGGCCGGGTCGTCGATCTCGACCGCCCCCTGGAGAACGGGGACGGCGGACCCATCGAGTTGCGGATCCTCACGCCCCGCGACCGCGAAGCACTCGACGTCCTGAGGCACTCGACGGCTCACATCATGGCGCGCGCGATCATGCGGCTGTATCCCGGTGTGCGCCTCGCCTTCGGCCCCACGACCGCGAGCGGCTTCTATTACGATGTCGAGGTACCCGGACGCAGCCTCTCCGAGGACGACTTCCCCGCAATCGAGGCCGAGATGGCCCGGATCCAGCAGGATGCGGAGCCGTTCGAACGGTTCACGCTCCCGGTCGCGGACGCACGCCGGCTGGTCGCCGACCTGGGCCAGGTCTTCAAGGTCGAGCACATCGACGACGAGCTGCACAAGTTCGGCATCCTCAGCTTTTATCGCCAGGGCGAGTTCATCGACCTGTGCCGGGGACCGCACATTCCTCACGCCGGCAAGGTCGGCGCGTTCAAGCTGCTCTCGATCGCCGGTGCCTACTGGAAAGGCCACACCGACCGCCCCATGCTCCAGCGCGTCTACGGCACCGCGTTCTTCGACAAGAAGGACCTGGAGGCACACATCACCCAGGTCGAGGAGGCGAAGAAGCGCGACCATCGCCGATTGGGCCGCGAGCTGAACCTCTTCACGATCTCGCCCCTGGTCGGCCCGGGGCTCATCCTCTGGATGCCGAAAGGGGCGACGGTGCGAGGCATCCTCGAGAACTTCATCAAGGAAGAGCTGGTCAAGCGGGGCTATCAGCCGGTTTACACCCCGCACATCGGCAGGATCGAGCTCTACCAGAAGAGCGGCCACTATCCCTATTACAATGACTCGCAGTTTCCCACCCTCAAGATGCCGTCCGACTCGTCGGCGAAAGAGCTCCTCGACGGGCTCGTCTCGGGGAGTCTCGACGACAACGCTCAGCGGGTCCTGCTGGCCAAGGCCGGCATCCCCGAGCAATTGCCCTCGAGGGAGGGGAATGAAGGCTCACCGTACACAAAGTCGTACTTTGAGATGAGTCCGGCCGGCCGAATCGGCTACCTCGAACAAAACTGCGATTTCGAGGAATACCTCCTCAAGCCGATGAACTGCCCGCACCACATCCAGATTTACGCGGCCCAGCCGAGGAGCTACCGCGAGCTGCCCCTGCGGCTGGCCGAGTTCGGCACCGTCTATCGCTACGAGCAGTCGGGCGAGCTGTCGGGCCTGATCCGCGTCCGTGGCTTCACCCAGGACGACGCCCACCTCTTCTGCACCCACGACCAGGTCCGCGGCGAGTTCCGCTCGACGATCGAGATGACCCAGTTCTTCTTGAATTCCTGCCTGGGACTTTCCGATTACCGCGTGCGCCTCTCCAAGAGCGATCCCGCTGACCCGAAGTATCAAGGAGCCGCGGGTGAGATTTGGAGACGCGCCGAAGACGACATCCGCTCCGTCCTTGACGAGATGGGCCTCCCCTACGAGGAAGCGACCGGCGAGGCGGCGTTCTACGGTCCCAAGGCCGACTTCATCGTCAGGGACTGCATCGGCAGGCCGTGGCAGCTCGGCACGGTCCAGCTCGACTATGTATTGCCCGAACGATTCGGCCTCGAGTACATCGGGCCGGACAACCAGAAGCACCGTCCGGTGATGATCCACCGCGCCCCGCTGGGCAGCATGGAGCGATTCATGGGGATCCTGATCGAGCATTTCGCCGGCGCGTTTCCGCTCTGGCTGGCGCCGGAGCAGGTACGCGTCTTGCCGATTTCGGACAAGGTCGCCGATTACGGGCAGCGCGTGCTCGACCGGCTCACCGAACGAGGCTTCCGAGCCGGCATTGACCTCCGCGCCGAGAAGATCGGGGCCAAGATCCGCGACGCGCAGCTCGAAAAGATCCCGGCCATGCTCGTCGTCGGGTCCAAGGAGGCCGAGACCGGGGCGGTCTCCTTCCGCGACCGGACCGCGGGCGATCTGGGCGCCATGCCGCTGGCCGACGCCCTGGCCCGGCTCGAGGCGGAATGCGCCAGCCGGCAAAGCCGCCAGTCAGCCGCTCCCCCGGTCGCCGCGCCGGCCGAAGAGTTGGCCGAGGACCATACCTATTGAGGGCCGCGGTCCCTGACAAACCCCGGTGCGCGATCGAAGGGGTTCACGCCCATGAGCGTGACCGCTTCGACCGTGGTGCCGGGCGCGGTCACGGCCGCCGGGCTGCCGCCCGGCGGAGGACCTGCGGCGACCACGACGGCCTTCTCGATGACCTGGGCGCCGGCACCGTCGTAGCTCTGAATGGTGATGCTGATGTGGTAACGCCCAGCCTTGGCGTAGGTGTGGCCATCGACGACGTCGTAGCCGCTGCCGCTGGGATCATTCTGGATGGTGCTGGTCGTCGTGGCCGTGCGGTCTCCCCAGTAGGTGGTCGCGATGTAGTCACGGGCAAGGCCGCCGGGGTCGGTGTCCACAAATGTGGCGATCGTGCCCGAGAACGCTTGGCCCGCGACGGCCGAGACGCTCGCCGGCTGTGCCAGGATTCGTGAGTTGAACTGGACCGGGATGATCTCGATCCCGTTCAACTCGGCATTCTGGTCCGGGCTGTTCGAGCTCGGAGTGAAGGCGATCTTGAGCTGGCCGTTGGCGTCGGCCGTGGCTGCAAACTGCTCGACGATCGCCGTGAACATGCTGCCGGCCGTGGCGAGTACGTCGAAATTGGAGAGGACCTGCGTGCCGTTGATGGAGACGTTGAAGACCCGTTCGCCCGCGTCATTATCAAAGTCCTCGGAGAAATGGAGCCGGAGCGTGTAGAGGCCGGCTGGCTGGAGTTTGGGGATCGTGTACGTGAAGGTACCGTATCGCTCCGTCTGGTAGACACCCATCGGGGCCGGGTTGGTGGCGCCGCTCAGGTTGATCGGGCTCGAAGTCCGCGCCGTCTGGCCGCCACTGACGTCTTGGTCGGCCTGAAAAGTTCCGGTCGGACCGCCCCCCGCCTCGATGGCGATGTATCCCCTGGACGTCGCCTGGGTCACACTGACGTTGTCGAATGTCGACTGGTTCAAGACGTTGTTGTTATGAGCCGACAAGGCCAACCCAACATCGATCTGGGTCGACATCGGGATCGTGACCGATGCAACCTTCGTCCAACTCGCGCCATCGGGGGAGGCATAGCCGGTGAACGTCGAGCCGGTGCGGATCAGCTTGACCCAGTAGGGCGCCCCGGCCGTGATCCCGCTGGAGCCGTACCAGGTCGTATCGTCGCCTTGACCGGGCCGCCACTGGAACTGTGTGCCATCTCCGGGCGAGGTGGACAATAGCACGTTCGGAGAGTCGGCAGCGAGGGTTTGGCGCATCATGACGCCGGCCTTCGACCCGGGATCGGTGTTCTGCTGGCTGACAACCCGCGCGATGATCGTCCCGTCGCCCGTCATCGTGGTGTAGACGTAGTGGAACTGGTCGGCCTGGCTCCAGATGTCGTTCCCGGAGGCGTCGACGGTATAGACGCCGTTCCTGTAGCTGGCCGAGCCGGAAATCGATGGACCGCCGATGTCCGCATCACTCCACCCCGAGGGCAGAGTCGACCGCCGGGTCCGTGCGGACGCCGTATTCGACGGCGACGAACGACTGTCCGGGTTTGAGGCGATCACCTCGTAGTAATACCTGGTCGATGCGGAAAGGCCGCTGTCAATGTACGTGTTGAGATTTGCGCTCACCGTTGCAATCGGGCTGAAGTTGACGCCGTCGGTCGAGCGCTCGATCGTGAACTCGCTCTCGTTCGTTGAGTTGCCTTGCCAGGTGAGGCTGACCTGGCTGGTGGAAATGCCCCCGGCCGTCAGGCTCGACGGGGCCGCGGGTGCCACCAAGCCGTAGATCGTCAAGGCGTACTCACCGCCGACGTACACCCGGCCGTTCGTGATGGTCGGCGCCGTGAACTTGACCGCACCACCCGCCTGGTCGCGGCTCGCGAGAATCGCGCTGTTGTAAAACTCGTTACCCAGGTTGGTCGCGTCGTACGCATGCAACACGGCTGGCCCTTGAGCGCCGTAGGCGGTGTTGTCCAGGCCCCAGACGATCCCGCCGGCCGAGCCGTTGGCCGAGATGTCGGGCGTCGGGCCCGGGTAGCCGAATCCTGCCGGCGAGTACGACGTCGGGCTCGTCGTGAGCATGTTGTTGCTCTGGAGCTGGAACGCGGTGAGCCGGCCGCCAACCGGCCCGTAGTAGACCGTGCCATTGAAGTAGCCCGGCGCGCCCCACACGCCGCCAATGGCAAAGGGAAGCTCCTGGTACACGTTGTTCGAGCTGGAGCTGAATTCCCCCATCTTGCCGGTGTCGGTGTCGACCACGAAGATCGATCCCTCCTTGCCGCACGCGAGCACCACTTGCGGGCCGGTCGACGTCGCGGGAAGGAGCAATGGACCGCCCGAACCAAAATCCGCGTCACTGTCGTTCAGCCCTTGCTGGTCCGACGGCGTGAAGTAATCGAGGACCTTTAACCCCCAGCCGTTGATGTTCGGATTGGTGGGGGAGCTGGTGGGGTCGACGGCGATCTTGACCAGCGAGTCGCCGTAGTCTCCAAACACGGGAAAGCCGGTTTTCGGGTCGAGCGTCGTGTCGAAGGTGCCATTGCCCGTGACGAAGTACATGTTCCCCTGCGAGTCGACCGCCAGGCCCTGACCGGCTCCCCAGATCGAACCGAGTCCTCCGTTGGGATCTGTGTTGAAAACGGCGGTCGGCTGCAGATTCTCGGCGCCGTAGCCCAGCACCCAGCCGTGATAAGGGCCCTGGTCGCCGTGTGAGCTATACGACAGGTAGATCACGCCGTTGTACAGGACAAGGGCCGCGCGTTCGTTTTGAGTCAGAGCGTTGAACGTGACCACCCCGTTGACGTTGCCGTCACCGCTGCCGCTGACCGAAGGCCCGCTATTGTAGGTGTAACTACCTCCGCCGTTGACCGTCGTGTCGGCGATCACGACCGGCCCGCCGAACATCTCGGCGCCGGTGGCCACGTTCAGCGCGTGCAACTCTTGCACGATGTGCTCGGTGCCGCCCTCGATGTTCTTGGTCTTGGTCACCACGTAGAGCGCACCAGTGGCCTGGTCGATCACCGGCGTGGCGGTGATTCCGACTTCGGGCACGATGTCGCCGACTCCGAACACGTCGCTCTGACTGAGCGTGGTGATCCCGGCGGCCGGGTCGATGAAGCTGTCGTGCCAGAGCGGCGTCCCACTCGAACCGGCGTTGCCCGCGCCGTCCAGAGCGTATACGCTGTCATGCTCGGTCGCCACGAAGACGACGTCGTGCGTCCCCTGGCCGGGGATCGCCAAATTGGACATGTACAGAGGCTGGGCGTACACGTAGCCGTCGAGACGGTAGGAGTAAAGCTTGCCGAAATCCGTCGGGTTGACGTTGCTGGGCGTCAACGTCGTCTCCGCGAGGTTCTGGCCGGTATTGCTATTGTCATAACGATACTGCAGCACGCTCACATCGGACAGGAGCACGCGCGGCTCGAGATCGAATTCGCCGCGACGAACGGCCGCGCGGCTTGATCGGCGCCCGGCGCGGCAACAGCGTAAAGACGGGAGGCGACGGGCTGTGGACCAGATCATGGTGTCTCTCCTGCGCAGCCGCGCGCAACAACCCGCGGACCGGAGAGGTGGACCGGTCACAAGTCGGCACGGATTGTCGCTTGTGCGCAGTTAAGATAACATTCGTGCAACTTGGCTGTAAAGCTTCTTCCGAAGCTTCGCTCTCGACGACAGGGCGCTCGCGGTTCGAGTTCCGAGAGTTAAGGCGGCCAGGCAGATGAGACCACTCATATGAGAATCCCGCATCATCACGTGAGAAGATGGCTCCTTTTCGCCATCATGGCCTTCGGCTCACGGTCTTGCGGCCTGGCGGCCGCCGGGGCCGACATCTCGGCCCTCGACCAGCATTTCAACGATCGGCGCAAGGTTATCTCACCGTGGATGTTCGTGCCGAAGGAGAACATCAAGGAGTTTTCGACCGAGGAGCACCCGGGCCTGGCCACGATCTACGAGGCGGGTCGGGGCAAGGACGTAAAGGGAATCCTCGAGAAGCCGATCCGGATCGGCGACTACCGCCTGCCCTGGGAGTTCCAGACATCGCTGGTGCAGAGCTTCAACCTGACAGCGGGAGTCGGGGCCAGGACGCAGGTCAACTCGGCGATCGGGCTGAACGTCGCGGTCACGTTCTCCGACCCGTCCACCTGGCCGGGTGACCGGACGAAGCGGCCTCCCAAGACCCGGGAGCTGCAGCTCCTGGTCGTCCATCTCGGCTGCACGGGCGAGGCCGGCGCCGGCCTGCCGCAGTACACCAGCGAGCCCCACCCGGAAACGTACCTGGTCTGGGGCCGCGGAGACCTCGGACATACCGCCATGGGCGACTGGCGCATCCCCTACGTCTGGATCGGAGACGGGGCCAAGTACGCCGGCCCGGCCAGCCCGCAGCTCTTTTTCCGCTGCGTCCTCCTGAGCCCGACGCAGCTTGCCGTGGGCATCAAGTTCGACGCATCCCACGGCTGGAACATGCGGACCATCGACTGTTCCGAGTATGGCAAGATCACCGGCGTTTGGGAGATCGGCCCGATCATCTCCGCGGATCGCTGGATTCCCGACGTCCTCTGCCGGAACCTTCCCCAGCTCAAGGGCCCGCACCCGCTGATGCTGGGCCCGGGCGATCCCGAGCATTACCGTCAGACCTTTGTGCCCGTGGCCGCTCCCCGGCCCGAGCCCCCCAACCCCGCCTACGAGTATTACGTTGATTACTGCGTCTTCTTCGGCGCGGGGCCGCGGCCGTTCGAGAAATACTCCGATGAGTTCAACATCCTCGGCTACCTCGGGAAATGGCAGGTGCAAGAGCAGTGCACCCTGATGAACACCCATTCCAACCCGGGCTACCTGACGCTCGAGCTGCTCGGGCCGGGCCTCGGCACCGGCTTCGGCGCGGCCGGCGGCTCGTCTCTGAACCTGGCCGACTACCCGCCCCCCTGGGAGATCGAGACGAGCTTCATCGCTCCCGACGACTCGATCCCGTGGAACTTCTGGATGAACTTTATCCTCCTCGATAAAGCTGGCCACAGCCTCGGGATGTGGACCCCGGGCGTCGAGAACGACACGCGGACCAGGCGGCACCGGCCGTTTTCCGGCGCGACCTTGAAGCTCCGATTCGACCCGGAGGTGCCGGAGCCGGTGCTGGCGCACAAGCCGCTCGGCATGCTGATCCAGTGCTTGGACGCCGGGCACGTCCGCCTGGGCTTCCGCGCGAAGCCCGAGGATCCCTGGATCCTCTCGCAGGTCCACGACGCCAGGAAAGACCTGGGCACGGACATCGGTGCGTTCGGGATGCACTGCTGGAGCACGACCACCGGGCGGATGTACGGGGCCCGGCCCGGCGGGCCGATGTACCAGAAGTTTCTGGTGGACTATGTCCGCTATCGCTACGGCCTCTCCGCGCCGCCGGTGGCGTCCCCGGCGGGGAAAGGGGCCGGCCGATGAACGCCATGAGACCAATCATGAAAACGAATGCCCCCGACATCACCTCGGTTCCCATCGGTGTCGACGATATCCGTCGAGCGTCCGAGCGGCTGACGCCGTGGGTCCACCGCACACCCGTGATGACTTCGAAAGCCCTCGATGCGCGGTGCGGCGGCTCGGTCTTCCTCAAGTGTGAAAACTTCCAGAAAGTCGGCGCGTTCAAGTTTCGCGGCGCAATGAACGCGGTCTTGCAATTGAACGATGCGGAGCGGCGGGCCGGAGTGATTACCCATTCCTCGGGAAACCATGCGCAGGCACTCGCCCTGGCCGGGCGGCTGCTCGGCGTCCCCGTCACGGTGGTGATGCCGCGCAATGCGCCGGCGGTGAAGCGGGCCGCGACGGAAGGCTACGGCGCGCGCATTGTTCCGTGCGAACCGACCTACCTTTCCCGCGAGGAGACGGTGGCCGCCGAGATCGAGCGTCATGCGTTCGTGCTGGTCCATCCCTTTAACGACTGGAACGTGATCGCCGGCCAGGGGACCGCCGCCTGGGAGCTGTCGGACCAGGCAGGACCGTTCGACCTGGTCGTCTGCCCCGTCGGCGGCGGCGGCTTGCTCGCCGGGACCGCGCTGGCGGTCAAGGGTCGATCTGCCCGGACCCAGGTGATCGCCGTCGAGCCGGCCAATGTAGACGACGCCCGGCGCTCGCTGGAAACCGGCTCGATCCAGCACTGCGACGACCCCAACACGATCGCTGACGGCCTGCGCACCACCTCGATCGGAGAGCGAACCTTCGCTGTCATCTCGTGCGAGGTCGACCGGATCGTCACTGTCAGCGAGGTCGAGATCATCGAGGCGATGCGGTTCGTCTGGGAGCGAATCAAGATCGTGATCGAGCCGTCGAGCGCGGTCGCGGTCGCGCCGTTCTTGACGGGCAAGCTCGAAGTGAACGGCCTTCGGGTCGGGGTGATCCTGAGCGGTGGAAATGTCGACCTCGAACCGTACTTCCAGGCCCTCGCGTCAAAGTACCGGATCAACTGAGTGAGGGTGGGGTGATGAAAAGTTGGTCTCGCGGCGGTGCCGCGTTCATCGCGGTTTCGTTGCGTAATTACCCCGGCGAGCGCCGCTCTTTACCCCCCCTTGTGAAGGGGGGGCCAGGGGGGGTGGTCCCGGCACAACCAGTCACAAGGCCTGCCCAGCGAAGGGCGGTGGTCCCGGCACAACCGATCACAAAGTCTTCAAAGGAGAGGAAACTCATCCCCCTGTGGTTGGCCGCGGTGGCGGTATTGCTCGACGCTCGAGAGGCTCTCGGGGCTCAAGTAACAGGCCCGGTCGGGCCGAGCCCTGGTGTGGGGCTGACTGGCAATTCCCTGATCGCGATCCTCGACCTGATCCTCGTCATCGTGCTAGTCGCGCGGCGAATGGACGTCCGCCTCGTCCTTCTGCTCGGCTCTTTACCGCTCTTCGCGACGGCGGGCGGGCTCTCGCCGATGGTCGTCAAGGTTGCCTACGAGATGGCCAACCCGGCGACCGTGGTCCCGATCTGCGCGGCGATCGGCTTCGCCTTCGTCCTGCGGTTGACCGAGTGCGATCAGGAGCTCGTTCAGCTCCTGATGCGGCCGTTGCGACAGGCCCGAGCGCTCCTGATCCCCGGTGGAATTCTCGCAGGTTACCTGATCAATACGACGATCGTCAGCCAGACGGGGACGGCCGCGGTCCTCGGCCCGGTGCTGATCCCCCTGCTCCGCGCCGCCGGACTCGGACCGATAACGGCCGGCGCAATCCTGCTCCTGGGTTCATCGATGGGGGGCGAGCTGTTCAATCAAGGAGCGGTCGAGATTCGTAAGCTGGCCGAGCTGACTGGGCTCTCCAGCTCCCAGGTCATCGGGCAGTCAGCACGGCTCAACCTGCTGAGCTCCGCCACCGCTCTGACCGCGTTCTGGCTCCTGGCCGCCCGGCGCGAGCGACGACACACCGGCAACCAGGTACCCGGCCATCCGCCGCCCGCGGAATCGGCAGGTCCCGAGCAACAGCGCGTGAACGTGATCAAGGCCTTCGTGCCCGTTCTGCCAATCTTGCTGCTCTCCCTCGATGCCGTCATCGGTCCCAACCCGTTGACTCGCTCCCTGGTGGGGCCGGCCCGGATCTTGGCCGCCATGTTGATCGGCGTCGTGGCCGCCGGCTTGACCAGCCTCGAGAGAACGGGTGGGTTGGCCTCAGCGTTTTTCGAGGGGGCCGGCTACGCGTATACTCACGTCATCTCGCTGATCGTGGCGGCCTCGACCTTCGCCGAAGGGATTCGACTCAGCGGGCTGATCGGCCTCTTGATCCGGGCGATGATTCCCTGGCCGGCCGCCGCGCTGGTCGTCGCGACCGGCTCGGCCTGGTGCCTGGCGTTCGTTTCGGGGACAGGCATTGCACCGGCTGTGGCGATCATGGAGTTCTTCGTGCCCGCGGCCGGGTCGATGGGTATCGACCCGGCCAAGCTGGGAGCGCTCACGGCCATCGGCGCGCATTTCGGCCGCACGATGAGCCCCGCCGCGGCGGTAGTCCTGATCTCGGCCCGCTTGTCCGACTCCCAACCCTCCGACCTGATCCGCCGCGTGGCGGTTCCACTCATGATCGGAGGTGCTGTGTTGCTCCTGGCAGCCCTCTCAGGTTTCGTCTGAATGACGTGATGAAGAAAGGCGAAAGGATGAATTCAACCCGTCTTACTCATCCTTCATCCTTCATGCTTTCGAGGAGGAGGCAAGCAGTCTGCTCGCCTCGGCCATCCCCGGCGCAGGATGCCCGTACTCGCTGGCACTGACGCGTGCCAGCGCCGCCAGGTGGCGCCAGCGGAAAGCCGGGCGGGTGGCCGCGAACTCTTCCGTCACGGTCCGGTAGTACTTCTCGGCGTGCAAGGCGCCGTCCTCGCTGATGGCGTAGCGGAGGAGCATGTCGAAGACGGGCCGGGCCTGGCGCCCGAGCTCTCCGTATCGGTGAACCAAGGCACAGGCGCGGGCCTGGTCGCTCGCCTTGATGGCGGCCTCCGCCTCCGGGAGCAAGGCATCGTCGGCCACGCTCCGGATCTTCTCGCGGTGCTCCGCGAAGGGGTATGCGTTGGGATTGAGGCCACGCGACTGACCGGCCGTGTGATAAGCCCCGACGATCATGCTTGCGAGGGTGTTGCGACGGTTGCTGACCCGGGCGATATTCCGCCAGGCGTTCGCGGAATCGGAGGCGTGGACACCCACCGACGCCCCGTGCACGCTTCCCTTGGGCTTTGCGGCGGTGTCTTCCCGGCGGCGGCCTGGGTCGTGCAGGACGAGCTGGTTGGCGGCCATCGAGATCGCCTCGCCGATCGTTTCGGGCGAAATCCCTTCGGCCAGCGCGAGGGCGGCCGCCTCCGCGGCCTGCTCAGGAGTCGAGGCATAGATCGTCTGGCTCAGCCGTTCGACCCAAGCGTCGTTCGGCTGACTGTCCCGGTTGGATTGGCGGCCCGAGCCAGCCTTTTCGAGCAGGCGGGGGAGCAGGGACCGCAACGGCTCGTCTCCCCTCTTCTGGATCGACCCCTCCTCATCGCAGCAGAAGCGCACGGACTGCCGCAGCAAGGTGACGGCATGCTCCTTGCCCGTCAGGTCGAGAAGGGCCCAGGAACGCCAGGCCAGGACAACCCGGTGAACGTTGGCGTGGTCCTGCACGATGTACTGCAGGTCGTTTGCAAGGCGGGTGCGAGCGCCATCATCGCGTGATACCCGTCGTAGTCCTGCCCGCCGAACGTGCGGGCGTTGGCCAGGGCGGCCGCCGCGACGAGCTGGCGGAGCTCCGTCCCGCTCTTGATTCGTTCGACGACAGCCGGCAAGAGTCGGTCGGCGGGCGTCTCCTGCATGAAGGCCACCAGTGGCTCCATCGGCCCGAAGGTCAAGCGTTCGGCCCCGTTTTCCGCCATGGCTGCCGGAGCCAGGCCCAGACCGTGGGCGAGGCCCGTCCCCACGCTCGCGGCGAGCATGCCCTTGCCCACGTCCGCGAGGAACTCACGACGGTCGGTGCGATTCATGGTCATTCTCCCCGACGCGATGCGTCTCTTGAAAAATGAGATCAATCCGGCAAGAACACAACACTCCGTCCGCCGCCGACCCGAACCACGGTCGAGACGATGGCCCTATATTACTCTTAACGCCGGGGCGTTACAGGTCCTCTCCGCGCGGTGCGCGCATCTTTGGGAAAGAGGCGCCTCGATGCGAGCGAGCCTCTATTGTGAGCGGCAGGGCGCTAGCCGCCGGTGATCCCAACACACCGGTGGCTAGCGCCATTCCGCTCTCATTTTCCACGTCGGAGGAGGCTCCGCCGCCCTCGATGCGAGCCTCTGTTGTGAGCGGCAGGGCGCTAGCCGCCGGTGATCCCAACTCATTTTCCACGTGGGAGGAGACCGGTGGCTAGCGCCATTCCGCTCTCATTTTCCACGTCGGAGGAGGCTCCGCCGCCCGATCTTTTCACTGAAAACCGAAAACGGATCGTACGACGCTCATTTGAGCCACCGGGACGGCACCACGAGGACCAGCCCCGAGGTAGCCAGCAAGGCACCGGAGACCGCTGCGATGAGCACGAACGTCCCCCGCAGTCCCTCGCGCGTCCGGGCGATGTCCCGGTCCAGCGGGCGGATGATCTCGAGGACTCCTCCGACATCCCCGACTTTCCAGTCTCTCTTCGTACTGTTGGTGTCGTTGTTGTGGCAGCCGATGCAATCGGCCTGCATCCGCCTCGCTGTCGCATACCGCAGAGACGGACGGCCATGAAAGGCCTCGAAACGGTACACCGGCGAATCGGGGTTTTGCCTCAAGTCCGTGAGCGCGAACCGCTCGAAGTCATCTCGAGGTCCGCCGTCTTTGCGCGAACGGAACGGAGAGTCGCTGTACAGGCGAAACAGCATGCCGGTCTTGCTCCGCTGCCCGATTCGCTCGCCCGACTCGATCGTGAATGTCGCGGGCAGTGGAATCGCCCCGGCCTTGGCCATGTAGTCACGGGTGACGACCACCCCGTGAGACTGCACCCGCTCAACGACCTGCGAAGTATAGAGCGCATTGACGATATCGAGCATCTCCGACTGTTGAGCCGCACTCTCCAGGGCCGTCGATTGCACGAGCTGTTCCGACAACAATGACCTGGTGGATCAGCATGCGTCGATTGCCCCGGAATGGGCGTTCCCGGGTCAGGAGCTCGTAGAGGATGACTCCAAGACTGTAAATATCCGTGCGGGGATCGACCTGGTGGGATTCCCCCCTGGCCTGCTCCGGCGACATGTAGGCCGGTGTGCCCAGCACCTCGCCCTCCTGCGTCACCGCGGTTTCTTCGGCCTCGCGCTTGGCCAGCCCGAAATCCCCAGCTCGGTGTCACGCGCTCGGTACACGTAGCCGAACGAGCCGGCCCCGAGCCGCTCCAACAGCTCGAATCTCCCCGACCGGCGGCGACCCTCCTCGACAGCGGACCACGCGGCCACGCCACCTCGAACCGAGCTGGATCGCACCGCGGCGATCAATTGATGGGGCACCTGCTCCAGAGGGAGACCGTCGGTCATGTTCAACTGCCGCAACTGCGAAAGCAGAGGGTCGGCGAATTGATCGAGTCGCCGCAGCGCTTCTTCACAAAGCGTGCAGCCTTCGATGTGGCTGGCCACGCGGGCGAACTCGTGCCCTGAGCGGAACAAGGTGCGCGACCAGTTCCGCAAATCAGGACGGGAGCCGGCCGGCGAGGGCGTAAGCGAAGCCATGATCCGACTCTCGGCGCTACCGGCCACTCCGCCGCCCGACGCGGATGACTCTGGCGAGGAGCAAGCCGATCGTGGTCTGTTCCGTCGCGTCCTCGCGCTGATTCGGAGTGAATTCGAGCCGCGCGCCTGGCAGGCGTTCTGGCTGACCGCGGTCGAGGGCCGGGCCCCGAATTGAGGTCTCGCGCGAACTCGGCATGAGCCCGGGCGCCGGGCGCGTGGCAAAGTCGCGCGTGCTCCGCCGGCTGCGCGAAGAGCTGGGTGAAGTGTAGTCCATTTTTCCGTTGACCACAACGATCTTCGGACTCCCCACGTTACAATAAACCGTCGCGTGTTCGACCCAGACTTTCGCCAGCACTTGGAAACTCCACCCATGGCCGACAACCATGCCTTCGACGTCGTCAGTGAAATCAACCACGCCGAGATGCACAACGCCGTCGTCCAGGCCCAGCACGAGATCGCCGTCCGCTTCGATTTCAAGGGTACGCGCGCATCGATCGAGTTCAACAAGAAGGACAATGCTCTGATGATCCTTGCCGATCACAAGGGGCAGCTCGATACCGTCCTCCAGATCATGAAGGAGAAGATGGCTCGCCGAAACGTGCCCGTCGGCGCACTCCGGCGCGGAAAGATCGAGGACGCCACGCACGACAGTGTGCGCGAGACCCTGACCCTTCACACCGGCATCGAGACCGACGACGCGCGAAAGATGGTCAAGGACATCAAACAGCTCAAGCTCAAGGTCCAGGCCCAGATCATGGACGACAAGGTGCGGGTCACCGGCAAGAAGATTGACGACTTGCAGACGGTGATCGCGCATCTCAAAGCGCATGGACCGGAATACCCGCTCCAGTTCGTCAACTTTGCCTGACTGGCAGGACGTCGCCGACCTACACGGTCGCCTCCGCGTGTGCGCCGGACGCGGTGGAGCGGCGGGATCGGCCCACCCGATCTAATAGGGACCTGCACCACCAGCAGTTATCAAAGGGAGAAACGAACATGGGGTTCTGGAACGGACGCGTCACGTTCACACGGTATCGATTGAGCGGCGAATGCCCCCTTCCTTTCGGCGACGAAATCCTGGAACCGGTCCGGAACCGCTTGATCGGCGTCCACGGCCTGGCCGGCCCGGCCGACGGCGTCGCGACCGGCTGGGCCGGCGGCGATCACGTGCTCGATCTGAACCTCGAGCCGGGAAAGAACATCGTCGACGATGCGCTTCACCTCGCGATCCGCATCGATGCCGATAAGGTCCCGGGCGCGCTCCTTCGTGCCTATACCCAAATGGAGATCGACGCCCGGGCGCAGTTGAACCCGAGCGGCTTCGCGACCAAGGCCGAGCGGCAGGAGGCCAAGGAGGCCGCCAAGCTGCGCATCGAGGCCGAGGCCGCCGACGGCCGGTTCCGCCGCCTCAACCACTACCCGATCCTCTGGGACGGTCGGACGAACACCCTTTATGCCGGCAGTACGAGCACATCCGTCCTCGACCACATTCAATCCCTGTTCCGAGAGACCTTCGACCGGCTGTTAGAGCCAATCACGGCCGGCAGTCTGGCTCGCAGCCTGGCTTCCGACCCCTCCCAACCCGGTCTCTCGATCGCGAACCTCGAGCGCGGCCCGCTTTCTCCCGCCGGCGTAACCTCCTCGCCTGCCTCCAGCTCCGCCTGGGACAGTGACGACCCCGCCAGCCTCGACTTCCTCGGCAACGAGTTCCTCGTCTGGATCTGGCATACGCTGCAAAACGACGGCGAGTCCGTGCGAGTCGCCGACGGCTCGGACGTCACGGTCATGCTCGCCAAGACCCTGACGCTCGACTGTCCTCGCGGCGAGACCGGCCGCGACCAACTGACTGACGACGCACCGACCCGCTTGCCGGAAGCCCTCCGGGCACTCCAGTCGGGCAAACTACCGCGCAAAGCCGGCATGATCCTCGTCCGTCAGGGCGCGCAGTACGAGTTGACCCTCCAGGCCGAGACGCTGCAGGTCTCGAGCGCCTCCCTGCCGAAAACCGAGGGGGGCCGTCTGTCGTCCCTCGAAACCCGGATCGCCCGCCTCAAGAGCCTCCGCCACCTGGCTCAAACCCTCGACCTCCTCTTCGCTGCCTACCTGAGCAAACGAACATCTTCCGCGTGGACCGACGAGCTCGGCCGCATCCGCCGCTGGCTTCAGGCCGCTTGAAACGGAAGGATGAAGGACGAAAATAGTTGCCGAAAAGCCTCGGGCAGCCGTCTACAATCATGCGCGGACGCACAGCCTGCACACGCCGGCTATTTCAGGTCAGAGCCCAATGGCCACCTTCACAGTATTTTTGGCCATGAGTTGATGTTCCCGCATGTCAGGATCGTTCAATAAACCAACGCCACCGGGTGGAACCTCGTAGAGGACGAGTTCAATCTTGTAGATTCCTGGCGGCAAAGTCGCGCGGATCGTGTCGTCGAATGTGGGAGTCAGTTCGTGGGTGTCCTGTCGAGGCTGGAATATCTGGGTATCGTACCGGTTTTCCGCCACGACCTTCCCCGACACCGGGTCACGAACGCGGATGGACCAAACGAAAGCGACGTTCGGACGTAAATCGCGAACTCTGGCTTGCCCCGAGACATGGATGCCCTCGGCTAAGAGCTCGACTTTCAGCGAATTGACCGAAGTAATGCCCATGGAAGGGCTGGACGGGACGGCTCCCCGCTGATTCGGCCCGACCGTCGTCCGCACCTGATCAAAAACAACCGTAGGGGAGGAGGCATTCCGTTTCTTCTTCTGGGCGAGAACCTCCGAAGTCACGATAAATGTGGTCACTGCGATGGCCACGAGCAGCAGCACTTTGCCGAACAGCTTCCAGTTCATCGTGGTCTCCTTTGAACTGAATTGGTCAGAAGGGAGGAGTGGTTTCCGTAACAGTGACCAGAACGTCATAATCATTCGGATTAGTGGTGCACCCTTTAACCGTCGGGGGTGTGGCATAGAACTTGAATTTATACGGGTCGCTGGATGGAAGGCCGGCCACCATCGTCGGCCAAAGTGAAGAGTTGAAACTTCCATGGTTATTTACAGTATTGCACGCTTGGATCTGAGTAACCTGGCTCGAGCTCGTACTTACACCCGAGTATGTGCCATTGTGATTCGGATCGGTTTGTACTATGAGGAGCAAACACAGCGAACAGCCAATGAAATCACCGGCCGAGCAATCGAAGCTCCAGTTGACACCGCCTTGAACTTGATAACCATTCAGCATGGCATCCCAACTAGCACCCGCCCATGCATTGGTGAGTGAAATATTGACTGTGTCCCAATCGGCCAAAACCGGCGACGGAAGTGATCCAATGACGAAGGCCACGGCCACGAGCAGACGGAACCCACGCCTTAGCATCGAAGGTGCCTCGCTTTGCAACGACGTACCGATATGACAATCCAATGTCGGATGACGCGGAGGGGTAAACACGCGTCATCCGGCCCACTGTTCGCTTATGGTACCAAGTCGCAGGAGAACTTCAAGAGGGTGAAAAACAAATTGTCACCGTTCAGTGCTGAGCTTGGCCCAGTAATTGCGGAGCAGGAAGGCCCGCCCGATGAGCCGAGATTTCACGATACAGGTAATCGAGCACCGGGCGGTTTTGCAGCCGCAGGGTTTGGACCACCGTTAGGATCCGCTCCACGAATCGGCAACCCGCCGGGCAGTGGCAACTGAAAGCGTTCTTGGGCCAAAGTACGCCCAGGCGTAGGATGGGATCCGCGTGATTGTTCGTGGGCTGGACCGTCTCGATCCCCGCGAATGACCACAACGCCGGATACAGTGCGAGCAGATTGGCGCAAGAGATGGCCGCCTTGGAATCCGCTCAGGCGCGACCCCGCTCCAAAACTCCTTGGAGTTCGGGCGCAATCGGGTCCAGCCGGGCTTGCAGAGCCGGTCGGTCACCTTCACCGCAGCGGAACGCCCATCACTCGGCGAACAGGCATTCCACGACGTCCAGACCTACCCGGCCAACTGCTTCAGCGGGCCCTCCTCGATCGATCAATTTCTCAACGTCGCGTTTTAGGTCTGCCCGGCAGATTTGCCGCTGTTCCAGGGGCAGCTTGCTGTAGGCCGACCAGCGGTCGCGACAGACAATGCCGGCGATCGTCTCTCCCAAGAGTGCTTGCGGGCCCTTGAAGCTGCGCCGCAAGTGAATCACGAAGAAGGCCGCCGTCGCGGTCGCAGCCGTCCACAGCCAGCGCTTCCGTCCCTTCTCGCTCTAGCCGCTCTCGTCGGTGTTCTTCACCGCAGCCTCACGGACCGCGGTCTGTGCCTGTTGATACGGACCGGCCAAGGCAGCGCACTTCTCAGCTTCCAGCGCGGAGATGGAGCCCAGGGAGGTCGGCACCTCGAAGACGGTCTCGACGACCTCTTCCACAGCTCGTCGGCCAAAATGATGACGGCCGCTGAAGTAAGACATCACCGCGGCCAAGCGTGGCCCGATGACGTGGGCGCGGATCTCCGGGGGAATCTGGCCGCGATTGAGGTGGCCACAGCAGGGGCAGGTGCGTGCGTGTCCTTTATGCTCGGTAATGTTGGCTGTTAGATCGGGGAGTTCGGCAACCTGATGCCAACTCGGCTCGGGGTCGCCAAGTCCACGCTCGGCAGGCAACGGAGCTTGGCACTGGGTGCAGATCGTGGGCAGGTAGGGCACGATATTCTTGACCCGCTCGGGCGGGCGGCGATGGCGATGATGTCCAGGATCTCCATCCTGACCACCCGGCCTACGTCCGCTCCGAGCCTTGACCACAGGCTTGGGTGCACCCAGGGGATTGGCCGAATGTGGGATCGAGGAGTTGGACGAGTTCTGATTGAGCCGTTCCTGGAGGTCCCGGACGAGCGCTTCGAGCTCGACGACCCGCTTGAGGAGCTGAGCGCAATGGGGCAAGCCGGTATTGGCGACGGCGAAGGGTCGTTCACGCCGCGGGACAATACGGATTGCTCGCCGTTTGGCAAGAGCAAGTAAGCAGCCGCGGTAATTCAACAATCTCAAGACGATCAACGGTTAAAACGAAATCTCGGGCCGCTTCAGCATAAAGCATGCCAAGCAGTGGACTGAACGGTCACGAAGAGTGCAAGGATGAATAGGAACCCTTCCCTGTTCATCCCCCATCCTTTCTTCGCAGTTATCCTAAATTAACAACACCTCCGCACCGGCGTGACTCCGAGGCGCCGTTCAACGCGATCGAAGGAGGGCTGAAAAAGGGATTATCGGCCAACTGGCGCGGCGTCTTTGCTCAAAATCCGTATAATTGATTCAATTCGGTGAGTCACGCAGCAACCGAGGTTTTGCGATCCTGTGACGCGGGCTTGACCAAAGCGGCCGGCGGATCGTGGTTAACGTCGATAGTCCGAGAGGGAGACTGATTCGATGCCGAGGACTTTTCAGATCATCCTGTTGTCGCTGATCGCGAGCGGTTTGACGACGTCTGCCGTTGTACGGGCTCAGAATCAGGCGGCCCCGCCGGCGTCCGCGGGCAGCGCGAGCGGACAACCGGCCGCTGGCCGCCGAGCCGCCGTTCCCGGCTCCGACGACGTGGTTGCCACCATCACTGTAGGCAATCAGACGGACAAGGTCACAAAGACAGAAGTGAAGAAGTTCACGAGCAACTACTCCTTCACTCCTGATGACACTCCGGAGTCGATTTATCGGGTCACGGTCGAAACATTGATCAACACCAAGCTCCTCTCGATGTTTCTGGCGCGTCAGAATGTCCAGGTTACTGCCGAGAAGGTCGACGAGCAGGTCGAGCAGCTCAAGCAGACGCTGACAAAGGAAGGGCAGGACCTGGGCACCGCTCTGCTCCAGAACGGCATTTCGATCGACGACATCCGCAAGGAGTACGAAGGCCGGCTCCGCTGGGATCTGTGGTGGAGAAACAAGGCGACCGACGCCACGTTGCGGAAATTCCTCGCCGAGAAGCGGGACTTGTTCAGCGGCACCCAACTGCGCGCAAGCCACATCCTCCTCAAGGTCGAACCGGACGCGAGCGACGCCGACAAGCAGAAGGCCAGGCAAAAGCTGGCGAGCATCAAAAAAGAGATCGAAGGGGGAACGATCACCTTCGCGGCGGCGGCCAACAAGTATTCCGAAGATCCCGCCAATTCCGGCGGCGCGGGGGGCGACCTCGATTACTTCACTCTCGGCACGGGCTTGGTCGAAGACTTCACCAACGTCGCTTTCGCATTGAAGAAAGGGATGATTTCGGACCTGGTCGAGACCCCGTTCGGTTTTCACCTGATCCAGGTGACCGACCGCAAGGAGGGTAAGAATGTCGATTTCGACATGAACAAACCGTACATCATGAGGGAATACGCGACCGAGCTCCAGAAGTCGGTCGTGACCGCCGAGCGAAAAGCGGCCAAGATCGACGTCAAGCCGATGCCGAAAGACCTGTTCCCGCCCCAAGCCGCTGCTCCCGCAGCGCCCGTCGCGACGGGCGCCGCCACCGAGAAACCCGCGACAAAAGCCGCCGACACAACCGCTCCGAAATAATGAGACAACGTTCGATGATGCATCGGGCCGCCGCCCGGCGGCGGCTCGATCCACCGGTGGTGACGGTGGGCCGAGAACGTTCGGATGATGGCAGGAAACCAACCCAGCCAGCGCGCGATCTGGACGCTGGCCGACAAACCCAGCGGCGCAGCCGAGCGGAACATTCGCAAGGCCGTAATCCGACTCGGTGATTGGCTGCGCGACCTGCCGGACGTGAAGATCAACCGAAGTGGTTCCGAGTTAATCATCAAGGACGTCGGCCTGACGCGAGCAGCCGTTTCACCAATCGCGTACGACTCCAACACCAGGTCGATCGAAATCAATGAACGATGCAGGTTCTGGGATGATCCCAAGAAGTCCACGCACCAGCAGTACAAGAGACGTTTCCTTTGCTCCAACCGTGCCAACCATCTGGAAATGCACGAAGTGGGTCACGCCCAGCATCACCACCAGAGCGAGGCGGTCCATAATGAGTTAAAAGGACGAGGGGGAATCTGGCCGAGAGGAGAACAAATGGAACTGGCGAATCGTCTGTCGATGAAAGCGGCAGAAAGCCCGATCGAATTCGTGTCCGAATTCTATACGGCGCGCCGGCTGCAAATCCCGATCAAGCCGGACTTGCTCGCGGCGCTCGAAGCATTGTATGGCATCTTTGCTGGGCCTACCTGGGAGTGAGAACCTTGGCGTTTACCCTTTCACAATGCGGCTTTTGCAAACACGCCTGGGGCCGCTCGCGGGCCGGCGAACCTCCCAGGTCGCGATGCGACGCGTTTCCGGAAGGCATTCCCGACGAAATCGTCTTTAGCCGCATCCCCCACGATGTGCCCTATCCAGGCGACCACGGCATCCAGTTCGAGCCCCTCGAAGAAGAAACGGACGCAAGAAAACCCAAGACGTTCCGGGGAGCCAAGCAGCGGTCTCAGCAGGCCCGCCGCGCATCGAGCTTGCTCAAACACGTCAGCGACCCGACGCGGATCCAGGTCATCCTGATCCTCGCCGAGGGGGAGCGGCATGTCGGCGCGCTGTGCGCCGAACTGAGCCAGAGCCAGCCCGCGGTCAGCCATCACCTGGCTCTCTTGCGGCACGGCGGTATCGTCGCCCCACACCGCCGAGGCAAGAACAATTTCTACAGCCTGACCGATACAGGCTCGGCTTTGGTTCGCGTGGTCAAAAAAATGAAGAATCAAAGACCGCTTCTAGAACCCATCCCCTTAAAAAACCCATAGATCGACTGCATCCGCGATTCACGACGTCCGCGGCCGATTCCCCAGGTTTCAGCCCCGGTCTGACTTGAGGATCCTCACCTCCTCCTCCAGCAATTTCAGCACCCGGTGCTTGTGGACGAACACGTTGGAAACGTCCATGTTGAGTCTCCCCGCGGCCTCGACTCCTGGTAAGTTTTCGATGGCCGTGAGCCGGAACGCCTCCCACGTGCTCGGCTTGACGCGCCGCTCGACCCGGCGCATTGCCAGCTCGAGCAGCTCGTGCTCGAAAGCGTGCTGCATTTGCTTTTCCAGGTCGGCCGGCGCGTCGTTCGAATCGGTGATCGAGTCGATCGACCCTGGATACTGGGCCCAGGTGTGGCCGGAAGTGACAAAGTCGTGCCAGGCATGATGTGTGACCGTCTTGAGCCAGTCCCGAAAGCCCGAGCCGGCTTGACGGCGATACGTCTTCATGGCGGTCAGCAGCTTGAGGAGGACCTGCTGCGCGACGTCGTCAGCGTCCGCGGGCTGTGATCCCCACCTCAAGCACCACGCGCGGATCATCGGTTGATAGCGCTCGACGAATTCATTCCAGGCACGTGGATCGGCAGGGTCCTCCTGGACCCGCATCATGAGCGTGGCCGATGTATCCTGATTATGGTTGGTCGACATCAACGCGTCTTTGCGTTCCAGCGCGGTGCGGAAACCAATCAGCGGCCGCCGCCGGCTCGGCAACCGAAGCGGGAATCGAACCGCGAGCCAACGGCCGTGACCGGGATTCATGATACCACCTCCAGGATGCAGGCGACAGGAACGATCCAAGATGCGCAGTCCTTGAGGCAAGAATTGGCCGTGCGCACACCAACCCGACGCGCAAGCGAGGGCCGCTCTCCGGATGCGTCCGGAAAGTGTTTGGTCTCGCGACAACAGCCCCTCGCGCGCGCGCGTCGGGTTAGCCAGGGCCGCTCTCCGGATGCGTCCGGAGCGTGTTTGGTCTCGCCAGAACAGCCCCTCGCTCGCGCGTCGGGTTAGTATGATTTGCCCGAGCGTGCCATACGGCTTCAGGTCCTCTCTCAATCGCGGGTTTCTAGCTCGGTGTCGCCTGCTTGAAGAGAAAATCATCGTCACCATCGTCACCCGTAGGCAGTAAACTACATAAGTCAGTGTGCGCGTATTACTTACGGGGTGACGATGATGGTGACGTTGGGGTGACGATCCTCTTGACCCATCGTCACCCGATCGTCACCCCGGCATCCAATCAACTCACGCCGCGACCATCGACTTGTGATTCGGGAAACGTGGGGAAAGTGGCGATGGCAAAGAACAAGATGCGTCAGGGTGTTCCGCCAACATCATGCACGCAGGACTGGATTTATGAGTGTCCATCGCAACCCCGTGGTAGCCCCTTGGGAACGCAGCCTGACGGATGTTACAAATTCAGAAATCAATGAATTCAAATCAATCCCAGACATACCGTTCATCAAACTCGATCCCGTGGCGCCCTAGCAACGCGCGGAGTTCGTCCTGAAACGTGATCGTCCGGTGATGCTCTTCCTGGTTCTCGATCTGCCTCGCCCGCCGGCCGGGCCGAAGTAGACAGATCCCGCGACGACCGCCGTGAGAACCAGGAACGCCGAGATCCGTTCCCCCGAGCTCCGTCCAGGGATGGCCGGTCCACCGTCCGAAATTCGGTGCATGGGAAGACGAATCGCCTCATCCCGATCCGCGAGATCGGCGGCCCGGGAAAACACGCCGAGGGATCGCAGCAGGGCCGAGCCGGTTGCTCGAGCGGTCAGCCTCGGGGCAATCGTCGAAAACCTGAACCCCGTCCCGACCGGCGTGTCGTCGCTCCACCAGCGTCGACTGCCCGTGAGCCGATCATGGCCGCACAGGATGTCAATGACCTCGTCGGCGGCCTCGGCCCTCACATCGATGTCCGGGGTCGAGATCTGTCTCTGCCCGACATCACCGCCTGCCGGCGGGGCGACACCCGCACCATGCGGTCCCTCGCCGGGATGGGTTCCCGACGCGCCGTCGGATCTGCCCGGTGAAAGGTCCGGGTGCTCGCGATCGAATCGCTCGATCGCCTCGTCGGTACCGAGAATATAGCGCATCCAGGCCGGAGCATTCGGAATCCCTGGCCTGGCGGCCGGTTCCCCGGGTAGACCAGGCTCCTGCTCGTCGCCGTCGCTCCCCAGCCCGGTGAGACCTCCGCGGCCGAGAACGGACTGGCCCAGCGAGGCAGGCGCCGCGGACGACAAGGCCAGAGCGCCCCCGGCCTCGGTCTCGCCGGCGTTCGGCAGCGCGCCTGCGGACGAATCGATCGTCACGGTCAGCAGCGTGCCGACCAGGGCCAGCGACGATTCTTGCAGCGGGACAAGCTGAGCGACACCGCTTGCGGTCGGTGCGGCAGGGGCCGATGACAACGGCGAAACCTCACCCGCGCCCAGGCTCAGGGCCACCAGCGCGGCCGCTTCCCGCCCTTCCGTCGCGGCGTAGAACTGGACCTGGCCGCCGGCCAGACCCGAGAACGCCAGCGCCGTCGGGCTGGGGAGGTCGGGCGCGGTCTCGCTGGAAGTAAGCGCCAGCCCTGCGGAACTCCCCTCGAAGAGCGCCAGGACGCCGTCGCCGGTGTTGCCGACCACCAGGTTGTCGAACCCTCCGGAGCCGAACGCGAAGGCGGTATCCGGTTCGACCCCGCCGGAGGTGATCGTGCTGGTCGTCGGATTCGCGCCCTCGAAACCGGAGATCAGCGTGAGGTTGTTCGACCCGGCATTGACGGTGACCAGGTCAGTTTGGCCGTTGAAGTTGCCGACGAAGGTCGGGCCGGGATCGGTGCCCACGGAGTAGATTCGCGGATTCTGGTCATTGAAAAACCCTTGTCCGACTCCCGGCAGCAGCACGACGTTGTTGGATTGGCTATTGGTGACCAGCATGTCGGGGAAAGCTCCGCCGGTGAAGTTCCCCACCACCGTGGACACCGGCCCCGAGCCGCCGGAATTCAGCCGCGGACCCGCCGAGAACGAGATCGCGCCCCCTTGCTGCGATTGGTTGAGCAGGATCGATACCTCGTTGGAGCCCTTGTCGGCGACCACCAGGTCCGGCAAGGCGCCCGTGAGGTTGGCCACCGTGATCCCCACGGGATTGGTGCCCACGAAGTAACCATTCCCGCCGTTGATCGCCGGCCCGAACTGGCCGTTGCCCAGGCCCGGATAGATCAACACGTTGTTGCTGCCGCTGTTGGCGACGATCAGGTCGGGGATGCCATCGCCGTTCAAGTCAGCCAGCTTGACGGCCCCGGGGTCGAGCAGGCCGGTGGATTGATTGGCCAGAACGCTCGAATCGCCGGCGCCGTAGTCGACGACCACGCGGTCGAGTCCCTGGTCGGCATAGATGATGTCCTTGGAGCCGTTGCCGGTCAAGTCGGCCACGGCCAGCTCGATGGCCTGGTTGGCCTCGTGGTAAGGCTCAAAGGTTCCATCGCCTTTGCCCAGCAGCACCAGGACATCGCCGTAGGCGTCGCCGACCAGGAGGTCGAGCTTGCCATTGCCAAGAAGATCGGTGACCGCCAACCCGTTGGATTCCGACGGCACCGCGTAGGTCGTCGGGGGCAGGAATCCCCCCTGGCCGTTGCCGAGATAGATGCTCAACCCATTGGCCGTGAGGACGGCCAGGTCGTCGATGCCGTTGCCGGTGAAGGCGCCCATGCGGACGACCTGGGCCGGGCTCGCGGTCTGGAGGGCGACGGGATCGGCGAAGCGGCCTTGCCCCAGGTTGACCAGCAAGCCGAAAGTGTTCGAGCCGGGGTTGATCGTCACCAGGTCGGTCGGACCGCCGGTCGTGAATGATCCCGCGGCGATGCCCGCCGTCGCTTCCAGGCTGGTGACCTCGGGCGTGCTGCCGGGATCGATCTCGGACAACCCGGTCCCGGCGCGATAGGGTGCGGGGGCTGTGAAGGTGTCATTGCCCAGGTTGAGTAGAACGCTCACCTGTCCGGTCAGCTTGTTGGTGACAACCAGGTCGAGCGCGCCGCTCCCGGTTGTATCGACCGCCTGGACGTCGGAGACGCCCAGGCCGACGGGGATGGTCAGCGGTACCGTGAAAGTCGGGGGATCGAGCGAGCTGATGGGGCCGATCAACCGGCTGCCGAAGTAGACCGACAGGGAGCCGTCGCCGGCATTGCGGACGACCAGGTCAGGACCCTGGCCTGCGCCGGGTGCCCCGCCATCGCCGCTCAAGTCGGCCGCGATGATCTGCGCCGGGAGCTGGCCGGTGGTGAGCGATCCGCTCAGCCGGACGAAACCGCCGTCTCGGTAGGCGTAAAATGAGATGGCGTTGTCCTGGGCGTCAACGCTGGCGAGGACGGGCCCTTGATCGGTGTTCGGCAGCCAGGCGATGTCGCGCGAGGGGAATCCGGGGTTGACCGTGACGGGGGGCTCGAAGGTGCCAGGGCGCCCGGGGATGCCCTGGCGATAGAGGATGTTGCCGGCGCCGTCGACCACCAGGAGATCGCCGGTGCCGTCGCCGTTGACGTCGGCCACCAGCGGCGTGGCACGAGGGGTGGTGGCAAACTGGCCGGGGTTTACGAACGTACCATCGCCGTTGTTCAGGAGCGCCGACACGCTGTTGCCGCCGGAGTCGGCGGCGGCCAGGTCGAGCTTGCCGCCGCCGGTGAAGTCGCCCGCCACGATGGTTGGTTGACCCGACCCCACCGCGTACGTGACCTCGGGCTGGAAGGTGCCGTCACCGTTGCCCAGGAGCACCGAGACTGCGCCCACAGACGTGTCGGTGACGGAGTTGTAGGTGAAGCCTCCCACGGCCAGGTCGATGCGGCCGTCGCCGGTGAAGTCGCCGGCCACTACAGGATTGTAGACTCCCGTCGCGGCTGTCTCCGCGGGCTGGAATGTGCCGTCACCGTTGCCCGATAGCAGCCAGATTACGGCGGTGTAGCTGGGAGTGAGGCCTCCGACGGCCAGGTCGGTGTGGCCGTCGCCGTTGAAGTCGCCCGCCACGATGGAGTAAAGAAGCCCCCCCACCGCGTACGTGACCGGGGGCTGGAAGGTGCCGTCACCGTTGCCCAGGAGCACCGAGACTTCGCCCACAGAGGTCTGGTTGTTGACTTGGTTGTAGCCTGCCATGGCCAGGTCGAGCCGACCGTCCCCGTTGAAGTCACCCGCCACGATGGCGGTTGGGAGTGCCCCCACCGCATAGGTGACCTGAGGCTGGAAGGTGCCGTCGCCGTTGCCCAGGAGCACGGAGACTCCGCCCACGTAGGTGTTGGTGACGAAGTTGTAGTTGTAGCCTGGCACCGCCAGGTCGAGCCGACCGTCCCCGTTGAAGTCCCCCTCCACGATGGAGTCTTGATTCGACGACCCCACCGCGTACTCGACCGCGGGTTGGAACGTCCCGTCGCCGTTGCCCAAGAGCACCGAGACTTCGCTCACAAAGGTGTTGGTGACGGAGCTGTAGGTGGAGCCCACCACGGCCAGGTCGAGCCGCCCGTCGCCGTTGAAGTCCCCCGCCACGATGGCGACTGGTGACGATCCCACCGCGTAGGTAACCTGGGGCTGGAAGGTGCCATCGCCGTTGCCCAGCAGCACGGAGATGTCGTTGGAGACATTGTTGCCGACGGCCAAGTCGAGCTTGCCGTCTCCGTTGAAGTCCCCCGCCGCGATGGCGGATGGGTGCAATCCCACCGCGTTGCTTGCTCGAGACAGGGGTTGGAACGTGCCGTCGCCGTTGCCCAGCAACACTGAGACGGAATCTCCGCCGCCGGTGGCCAGGTCGAGCCGCCCGTGGCCGTTGAAGTCCCCCTCCACGATGGCGATTGGGTCCGAGCCCACCGAGTAAGTAACCTGGGGCTGGAAGGTGCCATCGCCGTTGCCCAGCAAGACCGACACGTCGGTGGAGCCCCTGTTGGCGACGGCGAGGTCGAGCTTTCCGTCGCCGTTGTAGTCCCCCGCCACGATGCCGCCTACGCCCGACCCCACCGCGTAAGTAACCTGGGGCTGGAAGGTGCCGTCGCCGTTGCCTAGCAGTATCTGCACGCCATCGGAGTCATGGACGGCGAGGTCGAGGTGTCCGTCACCGGTGAAGTCGCCGGCCACGATGCCGGATGGAACCGACCCCACCGCGTACTGGACCGCGGGTTGGAATGTCCCGTTGCCGTTGCCCAAGAGCACCGAGACTTCGCCCACAATGGTGCCTGTGACTTCGAGGGAGTTGGGGTTGTAGCCTGCCACGGCCAGGTCGATCCGGCCGTCGCCGGTGAAGTCGCCCGCCGCAATGGCGGTTATATTCGACCCCATCATCGCGTGCTGGACCGCGGGTTGGAATGTCCCGTCGCCGTTGCCCGAGAGCACCGAGAGTTCGCCCATAACGTTGCCGTAGCCGAGGTAGTTGGTGCCGACCACGGCGAGGTCGATGCGGCCGTCGCCGGTGAAGTCGCCGGCCACGATGGCGGATGGAGACGACTGCGCCAACGCGTATGTCACCGGAGGTTGAAACGTGCCGTCGCCGTTGCCCAGGAGCACAGAGATTTCGCCCACAGAGGCGTAGGTGACGGGGTTGAAGTAGGAGCCTGCCACGGCCAGGTCGATGCGGCCGTCGCCGGTGAAGTCGCCGGCCACGATGGCGGATGGAACCGACAACGCCGTCGCGTACTGCACCGCGGGCTGGAATGTCCCGTCGCCGTTGCCCACGAGCACCGAGACTTCGCCCACATCGGTGTTGGTGACGGGGTTGTCGTAGTAGCCTGCCACGGCCAGGTCGATCCGGCCGTCGCCGGTGAAGTCACCCGCCACAATTGAGGAAGATGCCGGGACGTAGGGGGAAGTCAACAACCCCACCGGAATCGGCAAGAGCGGCGCGGAGGCCGGCGTGAGCATGGTCGTCCAGGTGGATGCGCCTTGGCCGCCTCCGCTGTCCATTGCGAGCGAATAATCGCCAGCGGCGAGATACTCCTCGATCACGTGATCCGGGTTGCCGGACGAGACACCATCGTTCTGGACGAGGACATGGCCTTGAGCGTCGAGCAGGGAAAGCTGGGTTGTGAGGCCTTGGGCCGCAACGACGGCGATCAGGCGCTCGTCCGCGGTTGCGTCGATCGTGACGCCTTCGATGGCCAGGCCACGAATGGTAACATTCCCGGCCGAGATCACCAGGGGGCCCGAGCTCCCCGCCGACTGGCCGCCAAACGCAATCAGCGGCGTGCCGGCAAAGCCTGGCTGGGTGGTACCGTCGATGAGCACCGAGGCCGTGATCGGGGGCAAGGGCGAGCTGAGCGCGATCGTTTGGACCCCCGTGCCCGGGATCGCGAAGTCGATTGTGTTGGTTCCTCCGATCGGGACGGCGGAATCGAGGATCGCCTGGCGGAACGAGCCGAGGCCGCTGTCGGCCGTCGTTGTGACCAGGAAAAACGCAGCCGTGATGCCGAGCTGGGCCTGGAGCGGAGTCACGCCCTCCGATCGGGCATTCAGGGTGAGTATCGCGTTACCATGGAATCCCGGCGGCGGCGCGAATTCCATACCCGCCAGGGCCGCATCGAGGGCCGAAAGCGCGCCGCGGTAAGACAGTGAGCTCGTGCCATCACCCGAGCCGGTCAGGCCAGTGGTTTTGGAGAGCGTCAGCGTCCCGGCCGAGACCGAGACCGTCAGGTCCCACGTCGGGTCAAGTGGCCCTGCGCCTGGGTCGCGCAGGGCGATGCCATCGCCAGACGCGGCCGAGAAGAGGAGAAGCGGCTGACCGGCAACGATGCGAGCGGATTGCGTCGGCACATCCAGGATTCCCTGGCGTACGGCCGAGACTTCGGAGGTATTGCCCTGGGGATCGGTGGCGGTGGCCGTGACGATGGGCAAATTCGCCGGTGGGGTGAACGGGATGTCGAAGACGGCCTGGCCCTGGCTGTCGGTGGTCACCTCCAGTGAACCGAGGTCGTCCTCTGCCTCGCCGGCGCCGCCAGGGCCGAAGGCGGCGCTGGCGAAGACGTCGATGCGGAAGAGGGTGTTGGGCGTGCTGCCGCCCAGCCAGCCCTGGAGCGAGCCGTCAGCCGTGGTGACGACGATCGGGAAGTTCTGGAGGTTGTTCGGTCCCTGGCGGGGAGAGGTGGAATTGTAAGTGACCCCGTCGTCACCGAGGTCGATGGCCTGTCCCGCATTGGCGAAGATGCGGTTGGCGGTGATCTGGTTGCCGACGGAGGTGTCATTTGCGTTGTCACCCACCACGACGCCAGGCCCATTGTTGTTGGTGATCAGATTACCTGCGGCAGCGGTGGCCCCCCCGATCGTGTTGTTCGCGGCGCCATTCTGGATGATCACCCCCGAGTTGCCGTTGCCCAGGGTTTGGGTGCCGGACGCATCGGTTCCGATGAAATCACCTTGCACGACATTGCCAGTCGTGCCGGCATAGGAGATGGAGACGCCGTAGGCCGCGTTGGCCGAGATGACGTTACCCTCAGCAGGGATCGTCCCGCCGATCGTGTTCGATGCTGCACCATTGTCGATCAGGACGCCAGTGTACGCGTTGCCGAGGGCCGCGGTGCCGGTGATGTCGGTGCCGATCAGATTCCCCTGGACGACGTTGCCACTCGTACCTTGCGCGGTGATCCAGACGCCGTTGCCCTTGTTGGCCGAGATGACGTTGCCGGAGCCCGAAGCCGTACCGCCGATCGTGTTATCCGCGCTTCCCAAGTTCACTTCGACACCCGAGGCACTGTTGCCCAGGGCGATCGTCCCTGTGGCATCCGACCCGATCTTGTTCCCGGCGACGACGTTGCCATCGCACCCGGAGAGGATCTGGACACCGTCATAGCCGTTGCCGGAGATCACGTTCCCTTCATCGCCGACAGCCGTGCCGCCTTTCGGGTTGACCCCGATCCAGTTGGACGAGGCGCCCTCGGCGAGGAAGACGCCGTCACCGGCGATGCCCAGGGAACGAGTCCCGGTCACGTCGGTCCCGATGAAGTTGCCCGCGAGGATGTTGCCGTCGGTCCCGTTGCCGTAGATGTCGATGGCATCATTGACGGGGCTCCCCGCGATGATGTTGCGTTCGCTGACGTCATCGACGCTCCGGCCGTCGGTGCCGATCCGGTTGCCTGAGGCGCCAGCGGCGATCACCAGTCCGCCGCCGTAGACATATCCCAAGGAGTCAGTGATCGGCTGGGTGCCGTTGTTCAAAGCCACGGAACCCGAAATGTCGGTGCCGAGGAAGTTCCCCGCGACGGCATTGCCACTCGTCCCCGGTCCCGTGATCCAGACGCCGGTGAACAAGTTGCCGCTGAGCAGGTTCCGCTCGGCCGCATCGTTCACGCCGTCGCCGTTGGTCCCGATGAGGTTATTGGCCGCTCCCGCGTCAATCTCGACCCCCTCATTGTTAGGCTCGGACTGCGTACCGGTCGGATCGGTGCCGAGGAAGTTGCCGTAGATCCAGTCGCCCGTTGCGCCGGTGCCCGTGACGTGAATGCCGGCGCCCTGGGAAAAACTGTTGATGTCCAGGCTGCGGACGGTCACGCCCGCACCGGTGATCGTCAGGCCGTCGCCGCCGCCGGCCTGGCTGCCGCTCAGCTCGATCAGCGGTGTGCCGCTGTACCCCGGCTGCGAGAAGCCGTCGATAAGGACGGGATTGTTGATCGCCGGCAGCGGCGAGGCCGGCGCAATTGTCTGCACGCCCTGGCCGGGGATCGCGAAGTCGATCGTGTTGGAGCCGGGATTGGCATTGGAATCAAAGATTCCCTGCCGGAGCGAGCCCGGCCCGCCGTCGGCCGTGTTGGACACCACGAAGGTGGAGAGCAGCGTCCGGTCCTCCATGGATTCGAACCCGGGCCGGAAGTGAACTGCCCTGACGATCCCGGCGGCCGCGCGGTGGCGACGGGTCGGTGAGGAGGAACGGCGGGCATGCTTGTTGGAGCTCCATGCATCGGTCATCGCGAGTGCTCCTGGGAGGGCATTGAGGCGGTCCTGTGTTCTTGAACGAAACACGGGTCTTCAGTTTCGAGATTGAGGTCCCGACCGGTCCGAAGAGAGTGCGGATCCGGCCAGCTCCAGAGAAGGATGCACGCGAAAAGGAACGACATAATGTCCTGAGTGATGGGTCCCAGTCTTGCTGACCGGAGACGTCCGTAGGTTCCGCCATAGCATGACGGCCCGGGCTGAGCCCGGGCACGTGAAACGTTGGGCTTGACCAGGCTGGATCGAGCCCAGGTCCACAGGCTCTTCTGTAGGCCGAGCTGGCAGCGCGGCGGTGTTTTTCCCCCCCTTGCGAAGGGGGGGCCAGGGGGGGTGTCACGCGACATGACGTTTGATCGCGGAAATTCGGACACCAGGTTTGAGCGTATCTGTTCAAAAGATCTCTATCGGCGATTAGTGACGTTTAAGTTCATGACTCTC
>JBIOJM010000076.1:0-32279 GCA_044450785.1 Isosphaerales bacterium | reverse complement strand
TCTCCGGGCACCCGAAGGGTCACCGCCCCTTGAGCCGAACGAAAGTCTCCCCCTGTTCCACCCATCAATCGAAGGTTGACCGATCACTAGAATGAGTCCGCCCTGCGTGACGAGTTGGCTGATCGTTATATGCGGAGCGACTGGATCTGCCAGGGGACCCGATGACCCACCTTGCCCGGCTGAGCCGGCTCGGGTACTTTAGCCTCATGTCGTCACAGGGGCCCTCTCGACGAGATTACATTACCCTGCTGGCCGTCGAGCCGAAAGACGGCACGTTGACCTGCGAGGTTCAAATCTCCTTCGATCGCATGCAGACCGTCGGCCGACGGAGCATGGGCCACGCCAAGGAGTGTGGGCTCATTGTCCCGATGATCTTGGAGATGATCACGAGACGCCCGGACCCGGGGCGGTAACGTCGGGAAAGCGGAGGTTATCATGACCGTCATGCCCAACAGCGACTTCGCCAAGCGCATGATGCTGTTGGCGAGGCCTGCCCAACAGTTCGAGCCGACCGCGATCTACGACCCCGACGGAGATTGCATCGAGTTCCTCGCCAAACCCGACAGCTTCTATGCTGAGCGGGTCGACGACCTCGTGACCGTCTACTACAGCCAGGAAACGAACGAAGTCGTCGGTTCGCTGATCAAGGGGGTCTCCACCTTCTGGAAGAAGGTCTCGGAGACGATGCCCGGCATCAAGATCGAGATCCGGGACGGGCGGGTTCGGCTCGTCCACATCTTTCGAGCCAGACTTTGGGCCTCGAAGATGGAGCCGAGAGACCTGGCAACGTTGACTTACGAGAAGTTGATCCAAGTCGCCGAGGAATCCGATGTCGAAGCGGAGATGTCCTTCGCCTGATCATGGGCAGACGTCACCTCCATGGATCTCTACAACGACTACGACGCTCACCAACCGCAATCATGACCGTGAAGCGGGGAGACGTCGTGCTCGTGCCGGTACCCTTCACCTCCGGGGTGGGAGAAAAGACGCATCCCGAGTGATGTCGACCAATAAAACAGCATGGTCCGACAATGCACCGGATTCGTTCCCGGCGAACACGTGCCGGTCGAACTTGGTAACGTAAGACGCTCCCTCGACATGCAAAAGTCCGCTCACGAAGGCGTGATCAATGTGGACCGCATCGCCGTTCAGAGTCCAAAAGCTCGACCGGTCCGGGGGAAAAGCAAGCTGCCAGCCGTCATCGGTGAGCCTCTTGATGCGATCACCGCACCTACTCGGCGGATACTTCGGGTCGGTGTTGAAGTCACCGATTAAGACAAATGGAAGATCTTTCACGGAGGCCGCCATCTCGATGATCCAGTCCCAGCAAGCCCGCTTGGTCTTCGGGTCCTTGCTGTAGTCGGGCACCCGAAGTCCGAGGATTTCGACCCCTTCATCTGGCAAACGAACGTGAAGCGCATTCGATGGTACCGAAGGGGCGATCTCGGGCGCCCGGATTGGCCCAGGTTCAATTGCCGTTCGTGCCGCAATCAGCATGTGGTTCTCCCGTGGCCTGCAATCGGAAACGAGCCAGTTACGGAAACCGTGATGCGCCAGGCTCGCAAGAAAACCGTCGCGTGAAGGCCCGTGGACGTACTCGGTCAAGACGATGACGTCGGGGCCGAGTGAGACGATCGCCTCGGTCATCTGATCCGGGATGACCTTCTCTCGGATGCGGTGGTTAATGTTCCAGGCCACGATTCTCACGTTCGCGGGACCCGGCTGGAGGAGAAGGGTGTCGCGGCTTGGGCTGAACGCCAGCGCTGTAAGACATTTGAGCGTTGTAACTTCATCCCTGGCCAGCTCTTCCGACCTGTGTGAGCAGTCCATGCGGACTTTGTGTGACGAGTCTCCATTGTGTGAGGAGTCTCTTGCTGAGAACTTGCTAAGAGCTTACTAAAAGCTTGCTAAGTGCTTCCTAAGAGCTTGCTAAGCCAGCGAGACCCGTGTAGTCACAAGTTTGGTCCGGTCGGCGTCGCCAAACGGTATTCAGTCCGCGGATCTTTCGGGTGATCGGTTGTACGCTCCAACCGCCTTGCATCGATGAGTTTGCGCTGATTTCCCCCAAGTCCGGGCTGCAGCAGCTTATTTCGCAGTTCTCCCATCATCAATCGCAGGCGATGCCTTCTCGCTCCCCTTCGTAGGAGATGACGGGGCCTCTCTCTTCCCATCACCAGGGATGGACGCAGGCTTCTCGATGGGCTGCGCTGGTGGAGGAGTCTGCCTGTTATCTCTACCGCCCTCTAGGTATGGCCGGAGGAAAATCCCGGCAAGCAGCGAGATGAGCACCAAAATGAGGCCGCGATTGAACAGCTTGCTCTGTTCAACGGCATGGATTTTCTTGTGGTCGAGCAGGCCCTCGTAGACGTGGCCGATCTGCTCGATGTCGAGCGCCCGGAAGCTCAGTCGGCGGGCCTCCCCGTGCATTTCGAGGTACTGAAGCGACCGGAGCAGGTGCAGCACCGTCCGGTTGTCGATCGGCAGCGGGGGGAGGAGTTGCTGGAGCGGATCTTGCCACGTCGTCCCCGTCCTTCGTCCTTCGAGGAATGAGAACCGGTCGGGGTCGAACAGCTTGCCGGCATAAGGCAGCAGCTTGAGCCGCTCGTGCGACAGGCCGCCGTAGACCGCCCGGAAGGTCGAGAGCAGCCGCACCCAGGCATCGTGCCGGCGCTCCAGCACCTCCTCTCCGTGCTGGTCGGCGGCTTCCTGGAGCCTGGCCACTAACGTCGAGACGGCGTAGTGCTCGTCGTAGAGCGGGTCGCCCAAGAGCAGCAGACCCCGCTCCTCGGCCGAGAACAGGAACACCAGCCGCATCATGACCGTCAGGGCAGCCTCGTACAACTCGGCCTCGGGGATGCCAGCCAGGAATTGACCCTTCTCGTCCTGATCGATCTTGTCGAGCGACCGGATGATCTCCTCGACCGCCTCACGGACCTGGTACCCCAATCGGTCGGTGACTTCCTGCTGGTTCGAGGTGCTGTCCTTGAGCATCGCCTCCAACGTGTCGGCATCGGCCACGCTGAAGAACCGGTGGACACCCAGCAGGCTGCGGAACGCCCGCAGGGTGAGCGGCTCCTCGGCCCAGAAGGTCGCATCCCACGTGATGAACCCGGTCGTCTCCCCCTTGGGAGCATCAACGAGCATCCAGTCGTTGCCGTTGGTGACGAGCCCGAGCCGGGTGTCGGTGGCGTGGAGCAACTCCATCATCCGGGTCGCTGGCGATGCCTTCCAATGCCGGTCGTGGAGCGGCTTTTCGAGATCTTGCGTGGCGGGATACCTCTGGACGAGCAGCCGGGCCTTTCCGGCGTTGGTCGCACCCTCAGGGTTACGGACGACGACATCGGGCCGGAGCGTCTCCCCGTGCTCCGCGATGGTGGCCTTGAGGGTCTGGGGGATGTTCTGCCCTTCGGCGAGCACATCATCCGGCAGACCGAGGGTCTGCTTGAGCACGAAGTCGATCCACGCCCGGTGGATGGCCGGATTCGGTTTTTCGCCCTGCTGGTTGTCCTCCCACTCCTCAAAGGCCAGCTTCATGAGGCGAGTGTGGTCCGGGTCATGGGCGTCGAGCCCCTGCGGAAACACCTTCTCCAGCACCGGGACCGAGAGGAACGGCCCGGAGACCTCGATCAGAGAGAGCCATTCGTTGTGGTGGTGGTGGGAGGAGGGCATGGCGTAAATTATGCGGCAACCGTCGTCGTAGGAACCCAGCGCTCAGCGATCTCGCCGCGCACGTTCCTCGCGACCTCGCGGGCATGATGATCATAGGTCTGGAGCCTGGCGAGCTGGTCGAGCATCAGACCAACGGGATAGATCTTTTGGGCGCATTCGAATGCCTGTCGAGCCTGCGAGATTCGGCCCGCTCGAAGGTGTACGATTCCCCGGTTGAAGAAAGACAATGCCTCGAGCGACACCCCCGCTTGATCGAGGTCAGGAGCCTGATCGAAACGACGACACAACGCGAGCACACGCTCGGCGATCGACTCGAACTGGTCGTCGGGCATCTGCTCGGCCTGGATCGTGAGGATGTTGATGCACGCCGACAAGACCAAGGCAGGCACACTCGGCGTTCCGGTGATGGTTTCGGCCTCCGCGACCGCGGAGGGTAAGTCCTCGAGCCGCAGGAGATCGAGGTAGACGAAGACGAACTGCGGGTCGTCGGGCCGGGCGCGTCGAGCCTCCGTCATTTCCAGCAGCGCCAGGCCCAACTTACTCATGTTGCGCAGTGCAAGGGCGCGACGGAAGTGGAAGAACGCTCGCGAGGCATCCCCGACATTTGGCGGGGCAACGCATTCGATTTGAGTCAAAAGCTGAAAGATTCGGGGCTCGTCCTCATCTGAGCGAGGCTCTTTGGTAATCAATGGATTAAGCTCGGCGCGGACGCGGTCGAAGTCGTCGGCACCTTCATCATCCAGGTGAACGAGGGTATCCCAATCAAGGACCCCGACCAGCCCGTAGCGATCGTCGATGGCCAATTGCGCGCCGACGACCAATTCGCCGTCGCTCAACCAGGCCCAGTCGCCGGGTCGAAGAACCGTGCGCGCGATGTCTTCCTGCGAACCGCGCGTTGTCAGGCAAACGTGCCCTGCTTCTGTCATCGCGTTGAAATCTGCGGCAATGGTCTTCATGGTCGGTTTCGCTTCTTCGGTGCCGGGTTGCTCGCATGTCGGAAGATCTGAGCGAGATCCACCGCGGAGTCAGCACTCCAATCCTCGGAGACGACGACTGTCGCATGATGAGCCTCGCCGCGCGTGCGCAAGACCTGATAACCCATTATCCGGATTTGGGCGACGGTCGTGAAGCCAACGCTCTTATTCGAGCAGGCGGCCGCGAGTTGCTCAACGGTCAATCCGAGTTCCGCCTGGACGGAGAACCCGTACACTCCATCTGGATGATGCCGGCAAGCACGATCGAGGGGACTTTTCACGAAGGGAGTCTGTCCGCATCGGACGACAACGGCCTCATCGGGAACCGGTCGAAGGTCTGCCATCAACGGCCCTCCCTGGCCAGCCTCGCCGGAACCAGGAACGTCACCGCCACGGGAAACATCCGGGGCTGCGGGTCGGCGAACCGAGCCCGGATCGACTCGGTTTCCTTTTCGATCTCCTTCGGGATCTCCGTCAACCTGCGCCACAGGGCATCGACGTTCCGCTCGAACTGCTCCTGCTCGGCCGGGGCGAGGCCCGGCAGGAAACCCTGCTGGTAATCGGGGTCGTCCAGTTGATCACGGATCGCCCGCTCCAGCTCGCTCAGGATCGCCGTGATGTCGGACACCTCCTTATCGACCCGCTCGGCGAGCATCTTGGTGAGGCCCTCCGTTCGGTCCGTGGTGCGGGCGTCGAGGGCCTGATGCAGTGGCTCGGCTATTGCAAGCCAGAGGTTCAGCAGCTTCCGCTTCACCGCCTCGGAAGGCTCCTCATCGGTGGCGGCGGCGAGGATGTCTTGCATTTCCCGGAGCGCGCCGAAACGGGAAAATCGACCCTCCCGGATCTGGCCCCCCGCCGTGATGATCTCCTCGTGGAGTCGCTGGCTGTCGCCGCCGATCACCACGAGCCGGGCATGCGCGACCACGGCAAGGTGCTGCAACGCACGGTCGGGCACCACACGGGCCGTCACCCGGTTCAACCGCTTCTTCTGACCCTCCAGCGCCCAGATCTCGGCCCGCAACAGCCGCAGGCTCATCTGCACGAGCCGGTGATTCAGGTGGACGAGGACGACATCCTCCCGGCCCTTCGCCACGTTGTGATCAAAGACGAACGGCCGGGCCTGCCCGGTGAACGGGTGGGCCAGACCCTCGGCGCACTGCTCCCAACTACCGCTCATCGCGGGAAGATGAAAAAAGCGTGGAGCGGAGGGAGCGGTGAGTGGTGCAGAATGGCTCGCCACCCGCCACCCGCCACCCGCTACTGGCTCAACGGCGTTGAGCCCCGGCTGGCCGGCCAGCTCCAGGGCGATCTCGACAACCTTCTGGACGTTCTCGGATTCCAGCCGCAGTTCCCGCCTGGTGTCGTGGAGCTTGTCCTTCAGCGCCTTGATCTGCTTGGCGAGGTCCCGCTCGAACTTGAACAGCTTCCGCACCGGCTCGTACTCGGCCTCGGCCCGCTTCGTGTCCAGCCGGGTCCGCCGTCCGAGCATTGCTTCCTGGACCTGGTCGGCGATCACCGGACCGACCTTGCCGAGGTCTTCCCGGATCGCCTCGACCTTGCGCACCGCTCGCATCAGGAATTCGAGGTCGGCATCGAGGTCGCCGACCGCCGTTTCGACCAGCCGTTGCTCCCGGTCGTTGTACCCTTTGCCGACGAAGTGAGCGATCTGCACCGTCTTCGCCTTCTGGCCGAGACGGTCGATGCGGCCGTTGCGCTGCTCCAGCCGGTTGGGGTTCCATGGGATCTCGAAGTGGACCATGCGCGAGCAGTGGTTCTGGAGGTCGATTCCCTCGGAGGCCGCGTCGGTGGCCAGCAGGATGCGCACGGGGCTCTGCCTGGGGTCAGTCTGGAACGCCGCCTTGATCCGCTCCCGGTCCTTTGACTCCATCCCGCCGTACATCGTCAAGAGTCGCTCGCCGCCGGTGAGCCCCTCCGCGGCGAGGACGCCTTGCAGCCAGTTCTGGGTGGCCCGGTACTCTGTGAAGATGATCACCCGCTCCTGCGACCACTTGCCGCCGGGCCGGATGTGCTCGTTGAGCCAGCGGATCAGCCCCTTGGTCTTGGCGTCATGCTGGGCGATGGCGCGTTCCGCCCACGCCTTCATCTCCTTGAGCAGCGACAACTCCTCGGGCGAAGGCTCTCGGAACAGCAGGCTGGCGGCGTCGAGGGCCTCGTGGGTTGCCTCCTCGGCCTCGTCGTCAACCGCGTAGTCCTCATCCACCCGGTCGATCTGCCGCTGGAGAACGCCTCGGGTGGGCCTGGAGACGGACGTCCGCTTCCTGGCATTGCGGAGCGATGACTCATGCTTCTCCAGCGTGCGAAGGAAAGCCGCGGGGCTCGAGAACAGCCGCTTTTTGAGCGTCATCAACACGAAGTCGGTGGCGAACGCCTCGGCATGCTCCCGGCAGTTTGCCTGCCGTAGTTCGGAGTAGCGTTTCAGCGCGGCGTGGATGCGCCGCTCTTCGGCTGGGTAATCGACTTCGAGGGCCTCCAGCACCCGCTTCGGGAACTGGTCCTGGCCGAAGTCGTCCTTGGGAAGCTCTGACTTGAGGCGACGAACCATCACCGCCTCTTTCTGGCGGTGGAACTCCTTGGTGTCTGTCGCCATACCGCGGGCGAACCGCTGGTTGTCCAGCAGCTCCAGCAGAGCTGTGAAGCTCTCCGAATAGCCATTGTGGGGCGTGGCCGTTAAGAAGAGCTTGTGCTCGAAGTGCGGGGCGAGGGTCCGGATCGCCGCGGTGCGGAGCGAGTCGGTGGCATACTTACCCCGGCCGGCCGGAGCGCAGTTGTGGGCCTCGTCCACGATCAGCAAGTCGTAGCGACGAGGGTAGACCGACTCACCCTCGGCGGGGAGGGTCTCCTTGAACAGTCGCAGAGGGCGCTCCCGCTTGAGGAAGTCGAGCGAGGTGATGAGCCGGGGGAAGTGGGACCACGGGTTCACGTGGATGCCCCGCCGCCGCCGCAGGTCCCGCATCAGCTCGCTGTCAACGATGCGGAAGTCGAGCCCGAACTTGTCCCGCATCTGGTCTCGCCACTGGACCTGGAGTGAGGCCGGGCAGACGACGAGGACTCGCCGGGCCCGGTGCCGGATGATCAGCTCGAGGGCAACCAGGCCCGACTCAATGGTCTTGCCGAGCCCCACGTCGTCGGCGATCAGCAGGTTGACCCGCGGCATCTGGATGGCACGGAACACGGGGTCAAGCTGGTAGTCATGGATGTCGATGCCCGAACGAAACGGCGACTGGATGTTCCGCACGTCGGCGGTGGAAGCGGCCCCCCAGCGGACCGCATCGAGGAATGCGTCGAGCCGGTCAGGAGGGTCGAAGTCGGTCGGCTGGGGCAGGGCAACCTTCTCGACGACCGTTGCACCCGGCTCGATCTCCCAGACGACCTGGAGCTCCTCGCCGAGCGCGTCGTCCTCGACGGACAGCAAGGAAACGAGGTGCTGGGGCACTCCCCGCGCCGGCTCCAGCGGCGGGGGCGGAAGCGCGCTCTTGTTGACGTCGCTGACCACCCAGCGGCGGGAGCGGACATTGACAAGCTGGCCTGCTTCCGGGGCAGACGTAACGGCGACGGCCATCGTTGCCTTCGGCGGTGACGGTTCCGGGCGAGCGATTATCGATCCAACCCATTCTGCATCCGAAAGAAGCAGCAAGCAAGGGTCAAGCCGTGGGGCATGGTTCAAAATCACTACGCTCGCGGGTGACGAGAGCGGGTGGCTGGGGTCGAGCTGGCAGTAGCCAGCGAGCCCCCAGCGCGGGGGCCGCGGATCTGGGGGCGTCGCCCTCCGGGCGTCGACCCCAGCCAATCTGATGAAGCCAAATTCCGCGAGTGGCCTGCCAACCTTCGATTGATGGGTTGGAGTCACCGCCTTTAGCTCGCAATTTCCAACCCCGTTTTTCAGTGCACAACCGCTGCAAGTTGCCCAGACGCGCTCACCAAATGGCAAACTTGGATGGATTTATGCAACTGGCGCTGGCGTTTTGCGGATCATTTAAGGGTGTACACCGTGCGCGCATCGTCGAGAGCCGTGAGTGCCGGGTCGGGTCGACCGGCCGGCCGATTCTGACGGTAACAGGGAGCATTCCAGTGCCGGGTCACTCCGAGCGAGACTCAAAACGCTGCACCAAGATCGGAGAGGCGACTTTGCCTATTCGACAGCGAAACCGGCCTGAAGAACGAGAACGGAAAAACGATCCGATTCCCCTCCCTTGTACACCGGTGTGCACATGCTCGAAAAACGCTCAAATAGTCCGACTTAGTCCAACCCTGTGGCCCGCCCGAAACGCCTTCCAGGCCGCCCAACTTGAGCCACATAGGATTTCATCGCAGGGAGATCCGATCAGATCAGTGTACATCCCAGCAACCAGCAAAACCCGTCGGACTACCCCCCGCGTTTGTCTGACGATTTCGTCCCGATGTTCACCTATCTCCAGAGCAGTCGGCGATCCGGAAGAAGACTTGATCGACGCGCTCCGCGGCGGCATTCGCGACGCCCTGCCGGATTGCGGCGCGCCCGCGCTGAACCTCACGATGAAGGATGAAACCGGAAGGGCTTCTCTTACTCGTCCTTCCGCCTTCATCCTTCTTACAGAGCATCGCCCCCCAAATGCGCATGCACGGCGTCTCCATTACTTTCCTCAGAACCCCCGAAAAGCGTTTCATCGAGATCATCAGCACAAAACCTCCGATACCGGAAGAGTCGCACCTAAGTGTGAGTGGAATAGAGAGTTGCTCCGACGAGCTGATTCACGGAGACCCGGACGCAGATCAAATCCACGCGACGGCGTGACGCAAATGACGCAAATGACGCTGGAAAACACGCTCGGTGTGTATTCCCTCTTCGTCCTCGACGTTCGCGCCTCCATCAACCGACCCGCACCGCGCACCACCCTTCACGCACCGCGCACCCGCTCGGCGACGGCGAAGTCGATGCGCCGAAGCGGAGTGAACGGTTACCTTCATCCTTTAGAAGCAGGGCTTGGCAGTCCTTGGCGCGCCGTGTTACGATATGTAACTTCGTGGGAGATCGGGCCTAAGGCATGTGCACAAGAAGGGACAGCGCCTTGCCACGCCGTGGCGCCGGTCGCCTTCTTGATCGGGTTCTCAGGATTCAGACGAGGGAACGTCGACCCGCCCGCCATGGCAAGACTGCCGGCATTTCGGCATCTATCGGAGAACGGTCATGAGTGTCGTGCGGCGCGGCGGCAAGGCTACTGAACGAGGAGACATGACCATGGTTGGGTCGATTCGTTTGGTTCGAGTGACCTTGACGTCGCTGGCGCTCCTGGCCGGGTTGGGCTTGAGTCCGCGGATGGGTGCGGCCGCCGATCTACCGGCGAAGCAGGCCCCGGCGGGGAACCAGGCCGGCAAGGACGCGGCCGCGGGTAAGCCTGGCGCGAAAACCGCGCGCGACCTGGGGCAGGCGAACTCCCGCGCCGGCGCCTCCCCGTTGATCGCGCAGCCGGGCGATGACCCGGCGCGACCTTTCGTGCCGCTGCGTGCCTCGACCGTGGATGATCGGAGGCGGCTCGAGGTCGTGCGCCTCTACAGCGCGGCACGGGCCCTGGAAGATCGCCGCGCCTGGACCGACGCGGTGTCCTTGCTTCAGGAAGCGCTCAAGCTCGATCCCGGCTCGATCGCCGTGGCTCGCCGCCTGAGCCGGATCTATATCGGTGCCTTGGGCCGCCCCGACCTCGCCCTCGAGTACGGCAAGCGCGTGCTGGCCATCGAGCCGGGCGACAGTGAGACCTTCACCCACCTGGTCGACTATTATCGGAAGAATGACCCGGCTGGGGCCTTGGCCCTCCTGAACGACGTCCTGGCAAACCCCAAGCTCGACGCGCACGCCCCGGGGCGGCTCCTGGCCGAGTACGAGCTAGGCAACTTGTACTCGGGCCGGCTCCATCAGACCGACAAGGCCGCCGACGCCTTCGCCAAAGTTCTCGACGCCCTCGATGACAGGTCGGCCAATCGTCTTTCTCATGCGGATCAATCTCGGGTCCTCGGCGACCGCCCGGAAATGGCCTACTTCAACTTCGGCCTGGCTTTTATCGCGGCCAAGCGGTACGAGCTTGCGGTGAAGGCCCTCGAGCACGGACTGGTCTATGACGATGACAATTCCCAGATCTCGCTCGTCCTGGCCGACACTTTGCTCAAACTCAACAAGGGAGAGCAAGCCCTGTCCCTGGTCGAGCGTCACATCGAGCGCCAAACTTCCTTCGTGGAGGCCTACGAGCTGCTGACCAAGGTGATGAAGGCCCTGAAGCGCGAGAAGGAGATCACCCCTCGGCTGGAAGCGGCTGCCCGCCGCGACTCCAAGAATGTCCCGCTCCAGTACATCTTGGCCGATCGCTACCGCGAGACCGGCGAAGTCGACAAGGCCGAGGCACTTTATAAGGGACTGCTAACCTCGCAGCCGACCCCCGAGACCTATCGCGCGCTGGCCGCTTCTCTGCTCAAGCGGAAGAAAGCCGCGGACCTGCTCAAGGTGATGAGCGAAGCCTGGATGCGGCCGGAAAGCCAGGAGGCGATCAAACCGCAGCTCCAGGCCGCCGCCGCCGATGACCTGATCGCCGAGGCCATGCTCGACGCCGGGCTGGAACAGAGTGGCGCCAACCCCACAACTCTGCCGAAATCCGCTCACGAGCTTCTGTCGCTCATCGCCAACAACCCGGGCCGGAACTCCCACAACAAGATCCGCCGGCTCGGAAAGCTGCTTCAACTTCAGCGACTCAACGCGGAGCAGAACCCGAGCGGCCTCGCTCTCAATGAGATCTACGACACCCTGCGCCGGATCGGTAATTATGCCGAGGCCGCGACCGTCGTCGAGCAGTTGATCGCCAAGTATCCCAACGCGAAGTCGGTCAGCACTCTGGTCACCCTTGCCGATCTCCACCGGCGGGCCGGCCACAACGAGGCAGTCAAGGTTACCCTCCGCGAAGCCATGCAGCTCGACCCCGCCGACGGCGGGGCCCAGCTCTTGCTCGCCAACGTGCTGAGCGATGCCGGCCAGGTCGACGACGCGGTTCGGGTCTTGCGGGAGGCGAGCAAGAAAGAGCCGAATAACCCAGGATACGACTTTGGTCTGGGACGTGTTCTCGCCAGGTTCGGCCGCAATGATGAAGCGATCAAGGTGTTTGAGAATCTGCTGAAACGCTACGCCGACAGCGATGAGATCGTCAAGGATATCCGCCCCATGCTGTCGCTCATTTACGTAAACCAGGGCGATTATGCCAAGGGGGAGGCCGAGCTGGAGCTCCTCCTCCAGCGCAACCCGGACGAGCCCGGAGTCAACAACGACCTGGGATACCTCTACGCCGAGCAGGGCAAGAATCTCGACAAAGCCGAATCGATGATCCGCAAGGCCCTGTCGGCGACGCCAGAGGACTCTGTCAGCACTCGCGCTTATCTCGACAGTCTGGGCTGGGTCCTGTTCAAACGCGGCAAGGCGAAGGAAGCCCTCGAGACGTTGCAGAAGGCCGTCGAAATCATGAAGGCGGACACCGAGCAAAACGGAAGCAACCCCGACGCGACGATCCTCGAGCATCTGGGTGATGTGCATTTCCAGCTTCAGCAGCTTGACAAGGCCAGCGATGCCTGGCGGCAGGCGGCCCAAAGCGCCGAGCAGGCCATCCCACCCGACAAGCGCTTACCCGAGATCCGCAAAAAGCTCGATTCGCTGGATCAGCTCGGCCCGATCCCCAAGCCCTCGTCGAATCGAACACCGTGAGAGAGAAATGTCAGGACATTCGCATTCAGCCAACATCGCCCATCGCAAGGGTCTGGTCGACGCCAAGCGTGGGCAGCTCTTCACCAAGCTTTGCCGCGCGGTCTACGTGGCCGCGCGCACCGGCGGCGGCGACCCCTCCGCGAACATCAGGCTCCGCTTCGCGATCGACAAGGCCCGCTCGTTCAGCGTCCCCAAGGAGAACATCGAGCGCTCGATCAAGAAGGCGACCGGCGAGCTCGGCGCCGAGAACTTCGAGGAAGTGATCTACGAGGGTTATGGACCCGGGGGCGTGGCCGTCCTCTGTGAGGCCCTGACCGACAACCGCAACCGTACCGCCGGCGAGCTCCGCCGGCTGTTCGAATCCGCCGGCGGCAATCTCGGCGGCAGCGGCTGCGTCGGTTATCTCTTCAACTTCAAGGGGTTGGTCGTTGTCGATTCCAAGCACGTCGCCGAGGACCGCCTGATGGAAATCGCCCTCGAGGCCGGCGCCGACGACGTCCAGCTCATCGAAGGCTATTACGAGGTCACCTGCGACCCCAAGCTGTGTGAGACCGTGCGCAAGACGCTCGAGGACCATCAGATCGCCACCGAGAGCGCCGAGACCTGCTATATCCCGACGAACTACGTCGATCTCGACGCCGACATCGGCAAGAAAATGCGCAAGCTCAAGGACCTCCTCGACGAGAACGACGACGTCCAGAACGTCTACGCCAACGACAACATTCCCGAAGGGGTCATGGCCCCCTGATTCCATTGAGGGCGAACGCTGCGATGTCGACGCAATTCGTGAAGTCGGAACGGCTTCGTAAGCTCCCCCCCTATCTTTTCGCCGAGATCGACAAGAAGAAGAAGGCCGCCATCGCCGCTGGCCGGGATGTGATCAACCTGGGAGTCGGAGATCCCGATCACCCGACGCCGGAGTCGATCATTCGCAGCCTCCAGCACCACGTCGAGAACCCGGCGTTCCATCAGTACGCCCTTGACCAGGGTGCGCCCGAGCTGAGGCGCTCGATCGCGGCATTCTGCAAGAAGCGGTACTCCCTCGACCTCGACCCCGACACTGAGATCCTGGCCTTGATCGGCTCGAAGGAGGGGCTCGCGCATTTCCCGCTGGCCGTGCTCAACCCGGGCGAAATCAGCCTGGTTCCCGACCCCTGCTACCCGGTCTATCGCTCCAGCAGTATGTTCGCCGGGGCCGACGTCTATACCATGCCCCTTGAGCCCGGGCTCGGGTTCCGCCCCGACTTGGGCGCCATCCCCGCCGACGTCTACGCGCTGGCCCGGTTGATGTTCCTCAACTACCCCAACAACCCGACCGGAGGAACTGCCGATCGAGCCTTCTTCGAGAAGGTCGTCGAGCTGGCCAGCTCGCACAATTTCGTGGTCGCGCAAGACGCCGCCTACAACGAAATGTACTTCGAGCAACCCGCCCCCAGCATTCTCCAGGTGCCCGGGGCCAAAGATGTCGCCATCGAGTTTCACAGTCTCTCCAAAACCTTCAACATGACCGGCTGGCGGATCGGTTTCGCGATCGGGGGCGCGCCGCTGATCTCAGCCTTGGGCCAGATCAAGGCGAACACCGATTCGGGGGTCTTCACGGCCATCCAGTTCGCCGGCAAGACGGCGCTCGATGATTACCATGACCTGGCGCCTCCGATCCGTGCCCTGTACAGGGAGCGCCGCGACGCATTCGTCGGGGCCTTGCGACGTATCGGCTGGGAGGTTCCCACTCCCCAGGCAACCTTCTACGTGTGGATCCCCTGCAATAAGGGATATGCCTCGGCCGAGCTGTGCACACGCCTGCTCGACGAGGCCGACGTCGTGACGACGCCGGGCATCGGTTTCGGCCGGACCGGCGACGGCTATATCCGCGCCGCCCTGACGGTCGAGACGCCCCGCCTCCTCGAGGCCGTCGAGCGAATCGGCAAGCTGAAGCTGTAAACCTCAGGTCCGGCCATGGTCTCTCTCGCCCTGATCGGTCTGGGCAGCAATCTCGGCGACCGCCAGGCCGCGCTCGAGGGGGCGATTGCCGCTCTGGGCACCAAGCCAGGCGTGGTGATTCGGAACGTCAGCTCGTTTCACGAGACGGAACCCGTCGGCGGCCCGCCGGGCCAGGGAATGTTCCTCAACGCCGCGGCCGCGCTTGATACGATACTCGACCCCTTTCAATTGCTTCTTGTCCTGGAGGAGATCGAAACGCGGTTCGGCCGTGTCCGAGCCGTCCCTTGGGGCGAGCGCACCCTGGATCTCGACTTGTTGCTCTTCGGCGATTGGATCATCGACACGCCGCGGCTCAGCGTTCCTCATCCACGATTCACGACCCGCCGGTTCGTGCTGGAGCCGCTCGTGGAAATCGCGCCGGCGGCCGTCGATCCGGTCACGAAACGGACGGTCGCCGAGATCCTGGCGAGTCTCGGCCGGCGGCCCGGCTAGCGAAATCGGTCCGCGCGTCCCCTTGTCGCTGGAAATCCGGCCCTTTATCATTCGTTCACGGATGACGGGGCCGGCTGCGCCGGCCGGTGGGTTCGCGATCCCGGTCACTGGGTTTGAAATGGCCAAGAAGGATGCCGGCAAAGCGAAATCGACGGGGAAAGCCGACGAGTCGGGAGTCAAGATCGTCGCGCGCAACCGTCGCGCGCGGCACGACTACGAACTCATGGAGAAGGTCGAGGCGGGGCTCGTCCTGACCGGCACCGAGGTCAAGAGCTTGCGCAATGGCAAGGCGAACCTGGAAGACGCTTATGCCGACGTCGACGGCGGCGAGGTCTGGCTCAAGGGCTGCGACATCCCCGAGTACCTCCAGGCCAACCAGATGAACCACGTTCCCAAGCGACCGCGCAAGCTCTTGCTCCACCGCCGCGAGATCGCCAAGCTGGAAAATAAGACCGGCGAGAAGGGAATGACCCTGATCCCAATCTCGATCTATTTCAAGAAGGGCATCGCCAAGGTCGAGCTGTTCGTCGCCCGCGGCCGCAAGACCTTCGACAAGCGGGAGGCGATCAAGAAACAAGACGCCAAGCGCGACATCGATCGAGCCATGCGGCGGCGGTGAACCAAGCTGACCGCCCGCAGGCGCGGACAGCAGACCTTGCTTGAAGGACCGGACGAGCGGATCATGAAGAAAAGGCGAGGCGAGACGTTCCACGCCGGCACAATTCCGCGAGCGGAGGCTCTCATGGAAAGCGTCATCGCGCAGCACGTGACGAAAACGCCCGGGGTCTGTGGCGGCCGCGCCTGCATCGCCGGGCACAGCATCCGGGTGATGGATATCGTTGTTCTTCACGAAATGCGCGGAATGTGTCCGGAGGAAATCGCGTATCAGTACCCGAGCATCACTTTGGCCGACGTGCACGCCGCGCTGGCCTATTACTTCGACAACGTGGAGGAAATCCAGAACGAGTTCCGGAAAGACGACGAATGGGCTGAGTGGGTGAAAGCCAACATTCCATCGAAACTGCGGGAAAGACTTCGTGGCTGAGTTGTGAACACTTCGCTGCTGGAAATGTCACGAGCACGGGAGCAAACCAGGAGACCACATCGTCGTGACTGGCTGCGCATGCTGTTCGGAGGCATGTTGGGAAGTGGTATCGGCACGCGCGGTTGGGCCGGCACGCTGGTGACGGCCCAACCGCCGCTGTCGATCACCGGCTTGAAGGTGACCCCGATCGCGCTTCCCGACCCGCCTCTCCTGGCTGCAAGCGGGTGCCACGGTCCGTACTTTCTGCGCAACATCGTTGAATTGCGGACCGAAGGCGGGATCGTCGGCATCGGAGAGACCCACGGGGGCGAGGATGTCACGAAGGCGCTCCTGCGGGCGGAAAAGCTGGTGATCGGCCAGAACGCCTTCGCCTACCGAAAGTTCGCCCGGGAATTGCAGGCGCTCGGCATGAGCTGCTACGCAGGGATCGAGCTGGCCTGCTTGGACGCCTGTGCCCGCGCCACGGGCCGTCGCCTCTGCGAGCTGGTGGGTGGGCCGGTGCGCGAATCTGTCGAGTTCGGGGCGTATCTGTTTTTTCGATACGCCGCCGATCATCCGGTTGTGTTGAGCGATCCCCACCTGGTCGATCCGCGCGGGCGAGGCGACCGTGCGCTCGACTCATGGGGTGAGGTCCGTTCACCCAAGTCAATGGCCGCGCTGGCCGCGCGATTCCGCGACCGCTGGGGATTCCGGGTCTTCAAGCTCAAGGGCGGTGTCCTGGCCCCGGACGTCGAGCGCGAGACCATGAAGGCGCTGGCCGCACATCTGGGCCGTGATGCCCTGCTGCGGATCGACCCCAACGGGCGCTGGAAGCTCGAAACGGCCGTCCGGATCGGCAAGGAGATCGGACAATTGGCGCTGGAATACTATGAGGACCCCGTGCAGGGGCAGGCGGCGATGGCCGAAGTCCGCCGTGAGACGGGCTTGAAAATGAGCACGAACATGTGCGTGACGAGCTTCGCGCACATTCCCGAAGCGCTGCGTGTGAAACCGATCGACGTCCTGCTCTGCGACCATCACTATTTTGGCGGCTTCGCCGGCTGTCAAGCCTTGGGACCGATCTGCCGGGCGGCAGGCTGGTCCCTGAGCCAGCACAGCAACAATCACGCCGGCGTCACCATGGCGGCGATGATCCATCTGGCCGCCTCGATTCCCGAGCTGACGCTTGCCAGCGACACCCATTACCCCTGGCTGATCGAGGGGACCGACATCATCGAGGGAAAAAGTCTCACGATCCGTGGCGGGCGGATGGCTGTGCCCGCGGGGGTTGGACTTGGCGTCACTCTTGATCCCGACAAGCTGGCCCGCGCGCACGAGGTCTATCAGAAATGCGGGATGCGAGGGCGCGACGACCGATCGTTGATGCGGCGCATCGAGCCGGGCTGGAAGGGCGAATTGCTGTAGCGAGCGGCGCTGAGTATTTTCACCAGTCGAGGCCCACGGCCGCCAGCTCGCGCCGAATCGACGGCAGGTCCCAGAGCTTGAGCATTCCATCGGCGGCGCCTGAGACGAGGGTCCGGCCATCGGGGCGGAAGGCGAGGGCCGTGACGTCGGCGTCGTGGGCCTCCCAGCGGGCCAGCGGCCGGCCCGAAGGCAGCTCCCAGAGCCGGATCATCCGGTCCTCACCGCCCGAGGCGAGCGTTTGGCCGTCAGGGCTGACTGCCACGGCCAGGACCGTCCCCTCATGGCCCATCCAGGCGACCTTGGGGTCTCTCTGAGCGACCTTCGGCGAGGTGTCGCCGGGTGGACGTATGAAGATCACCGGCGGTTCGTCAGGTGACGGCTCGACCGACCCGATGTTCAGCCGGCCCTCGCCGCCGCCGTAGCAGACCCACTGACCGTCCGGGCTGAACACCGCACAATGAGTTGGGATGTTCCTGGTGTATCCTGGCTGGGGATGATCGGCATTGCCCAACCACCGCACCGGCTTGCCGTCGGACACGTCGTAGATGACGACGCCCGTGTTGTAGGCAATGGCCAGCTTCCGGGAATCCGCGCTGAAAACGGCCTGCCGTGGGTTCTGGCCGAATGGGGTGAACCAGTCCGTGCCTCCCGGCTCTCGGAATCGGTAGCCGCCGTCCGGCTGGAATTTGACCTTGCTCCGGTTTTTGAAGAACACGTAGAGCTGCCGCGGGGCCGCCAGGTCCCAGAGATCCATCTGCTCCCCGACGGCATACGCTGTATTGTGGTCCTTGTCCTTCGCCCAACGTTGCGAGAGCACGGCCGCGAACCGGCCATCCGGGCTGAAGGAAGTGAGCCGGCTGACGTTGCGATAGTCGACACCGTCCAAGTGTTCCAAGGAGGGCAACGCCAGCTCTCGGCGCCGGGGTTCGAGCTGGCAGATCGAGGTCGGTTGGTCGAATTGCCCGATTAATGCCATCGTGTTGCGCGGCGGCGTGGCGTAGAGCGCCCCCGAGCCGGTGAAGGCGACGAGATCGGTGGGGACCGGCAGCGTCAGCGGCTTCAAGCCGGGCGGGCCGGGACTGGGCACGACCTCCCAGAGCTGATCGTCAACAGCCAGCCGTCGGCCGTCGGGAGACGACGAAATCGATGGGATCGCCCGGTTCTGGCGGTAGGTGGGGGTCGGGTCGGCGACCTCCCAGATTTTAACCAGGGCTTCGGGGAAACCGAACGAGTGACCGTTCGTATCCGGAATTGTTCCCGCGGCTCTCGTTACAAGGCGCCGGCCGTCAGGGCTCCAGAGGGGATTTCCGCAGTCCCGCAGAGTCGCGATCTTTTTGCCGGTTTCTACGTCCCAGACATGAATCGTCGCCGGGGTCGAGCCGTCATCGGTCCGGGCATAAGCCGCCAGCAGCCGGCCGTTGGGCGACAACGAGCTGCGGCGCTCCGAGGACACGGAACCCGAGACGGTGCCGTCGAGCCGCCCGCGTGGCGCCCGGCGTACGAGGTCATAGAGCAGGATCTCCCCCGGCCTCGATCGGACGTCGAACGCCAGCAGGTGACCAGCAGCCGTGAGACGAAGAGGATACCGACCCGCAACCACATCTTCAATGCGGGCGAGCTCCTTACCGGACCGGACGTCCCACAGGGTGATGGTCGGAGTCGAGGTTTCTTGGGCCAGGCTGGCGACCGCACCAATCGTCTCTCGATACGGGAGGTACCGTCCGTCGGGTATCGTGAAGCGAAACGTTTCATGGCCCGTTCGGACGTCCCACCCCTTGAGCTGCCGCCCTTCCTGAAACAACAGCTCGTCGTTCGAGAGAAAAGACAACATCTCAGCCGCCGGCCGGGACTGCTCCTCATGCAGGGTCTCGGCGTTCATGACGCGAAGCCGATCGGCGCGAATGACCAGTCTCGCGCCGTCGGGGCTGAAGCAGAGGAAGCGGTCCCCCGCAATTAATGGGCCGACTCGGGGCATGGAGCCAAGGTCTTTGTTCTGAGCTGTGTCGCGCAGGCGGAGTCCCTGCCGACCGTCGCTGAAGGCGAGCATCGTGGAACCCGGCCGGAAGGCAAGATCCGTAGTGAAGAGGTCCGACGTGCCCAACTCGATCCGATCGGCTTGATCGCCGTCCGCGACCCGATAGACGATGATCTGAGAGCGGTCGCCTCGATCCCTCGAGTCACCATAGTGGGTCCCCGCGACGGCCAGTAGCACGCCGTCGCTGCTGAAACGGAAGACGTAAGCCTGCCCAAAGGGAATCTCTCGTTCCAGCCGCACGCCGGGACCGGCGATCGCCTGGATGGCCGCTTGGCGCAGGTCTTCGGTGGGTTTCATCTTGGCCGCATCGCCTAGCGCCTGGATCGCTGACCAGCGCGCGCCGGCGAGCCGCTCAGCCCGCCCCTGTGCCGTCAGCGATTCCCAGAGCCGCTCTCGCGCCGCGTTGCGCTCGCGCTGGGCGTCGGCCAGGGCCTCGGAAGTACGCTCACTCTGGCGCTCGATTTGATCGCGCTGGCCACGAAATGTCCAGGCCGCCACGGTCGCCCCGACGGCGAGGATTACCGTGGCTGCCGTAGCGGCGATGTTCGCCGCGGCGAGCGAGGGATTGCGCCGGCACCACCGCCACAGCCGCTCCGCCGGCCCAACCGGCCGTCCCAGGATCGGCCTGCCGGTCAGGAAGCGATCCAGATCCTCGGCCAGCTCGCGCGCCGAGGCATATCGCCGCTTCGGCTCTTTTTGCAGGCACTTGAGCGCGATGGTTTCCAGGTCGCGCGGCACCGATAGGTTGAGCTGGTGAGGAGGAACCGGCTCCCGCTCCAGCACCTGCAACAGCGTGTCCATCGGGCTGGAGGCCTGGAACGGCGGGCGGCCCGTCAGCAGGCAGTAGAGGATCGCCCCCAGCGCGTAGACGTCGGCCGGCGGGCCAATGTGCTCGGTTTGTCCCGACGCCTGCTCGGGCGGCATATAGCTGGGCGTTCCCATGATTTGCCCGGTCGCCGTCAGCCCGCGATCGTCCCGAATCGTCTTGGCCAGGCCGAAGTCGGTGATGCGGGGTTTGCCCTGAAGGTCGAGCAGGACGTTGGCCGGCTTCAGGTCGCGGTGGATCACACCGCGCTCGTGCGCATAATGCACGGACTCGGCCACCTGCTTCACCAGCTCCGCAGCCTTGCGCGCGGGCAACGGGCCGCCGGCCACCTTCTACGCCAGGCTCTCCCCTTCGACGAAACCCATGCTGAAGTAGTGCTGGCCCTCATGCTGGCCGACCTCGTAGATGGGGACGATGCCGGGATGGTCGAGGTTGGCCGCTGCCTCGGCTTCGAGCTGGAACCGGCGCACGTCAGCCTCGCTGGCGAGCTGGCCGGCCAGGATCATCTTGAGGGCGACGACCCGGTTAAGGCTGACCTGCCGCGCCTTGTAGACGACCCCCATGCCGCCACGGGCGATCTCCTCGAGCAATTCATAGTCGCCGAAGTAGCGGACAATGCCGAGATTGGACTCGGCGAGCCTGGGCATGGGTGTCGCAGCGTCGGTCTCGGTGGTCGCGGATCGGGCAGCCGTGGCCCCGGGTTCGGGCGGGATTGTGAGGGCGTCGTGGAGAAACTCTGTCGGAGCCGACGGGCAGGATGGCTCAGGCGCAATGGTCGGGGCGGCGGCGACCACCGGGCCGGAAGCAAGCCCGGCCAAGAGCAGGCAGGCCGGGCAGAGGCCTTCGGGTGCGTCGGCCGGCATGAGGGCACCGCAGTCAGGGCAAGCGCGGGCGTCGGCCATCGGAATCGTCTCCCTGTGCTTCGGTAGGCTCATCACCCTATCTCAGAAGCAACTGCGCCGAAAGCTTACAGACGCGTTCGGTTATTTTTCAGGACGATAACGCTGTGAACAGGTCGCGGATCTCGTCATCGATTTGCGCGGGGTCGTCCACAGTGGCGGCAATCCTCGCCCGCAGGGCCTCGCGATACCGCTGGCGCAGGCGGTGGACGGCGACCTGCACCGCCCCCACGGTCGTGCCCAGGCGGGTAGCGAGATCGGCGTAGGGGACTCGGTCGCCAGTGAGAGTGGGCTTGAGGGCTTCGAATCGCTCGCGTTGACCGGCGCGGGTGAACTCGGCGCGAAGGTCGTCGATCGTCTGGTCGAGGAGCGTCATCGCCCAGCGGCGCGTGAAGAGGGCCTCGGGAGTGAGCCGGTGGGACGGTTCCAGCCCGTAGCAACGTTCGGCGTCGGCGCAGTCGATCGAGAGAAAATTACGGTCGCCCCCACGCTTGCGCGCACGCTGGCGGTCTCGCTCGTTGGCGAGAAAATGCGTGCAAGCAGCGAGCAGGAAGGCACGAAACTTGCCCTTGGAGCGATCGACGTGGGCCAGGTCGTTCGATTCCAGCAGCCGGGCGAAGAACGTCTGGGTCAGGTCTTCGGCGCTGTCGTGATCGTGGCCACGGTGGCGGATGTATGCGTAGAGCGGGTACCAGTATGCCCGGCACAGCTCGCCCAGGGCCGTGCGCGCCTCGGATGATCCGCGGTCTCGCGCCGCCAGGATCAGGCTCCAGCGGGTGCTCTCGAATGGCTCGTCAGGCGGCATCTCCCGATTGTATCACCGTGGATCAGTTTGACAGACCAATCTCGCTCGATTGAGTTGCCGCGCTTCCCGGTCATCCGCAATCCTGCTTGACGCCACGTTCAATCAGCGAATAATGAAAGAGTCTGGGCCTCTGCTCAGGCGAGTATTGTCCCTGACAATGGGGGGCGAACCAGGATCGACCGGATGTCAGAGGCGACTGGTGGCGTGCCGAGGTTGGTCAGCAGGCCTCGTAAAAAGCAGACCAAAACTTTAGTTGCCAACAACACTGTTGGTCTCCGTCTCGCTGCCTAAAAAACAGCTACGGCCTCGCGCCGCGTTTTCTCCCGCGAGACGCGGCCGGGGACGCCAATGCGGGATCGCTCGAGCTTAACCGCCTGTTGCGGCTCGGGTTAAATTCATGATGGGATAAGCCGAAAGGGACCTTGCCGAACGGGGCCCCGAGGCCGACACACAAATGATCGGCTACGCACGTAGATGCCACCGCCAACGCTTCTCGGGACGCGGGTGCAATTCCCGCCGCCTCCACTCCAGGCCACTTGTAAATCATCGCAAGTGGCTTTATTTATTGAATTTGAGACGTTTCACCGCCATCGGGAGGTTGCGGGCTGTTACCCGCCGCCCTCATAGGTCTCTGCCCTGGCAGCCCTCATCATAAGCGTTCCGGAAAACAGAGCTTACGTCGCTGTTCTTGGAACAACAGCGGGCGAAGAAGTCGTGTCCGACCAAAGCCTCGCCGCCCAAATCCCGACAAATACCCGACGGACTGCAGATTTTTGATGTGAAGGGGGCCAGTGGTCCGGCTGGTTCTCCAACTGCACCTCCGCGCCTGCTTCCCGTTCTCCTGGAGTCGGCGTGCCGACGGGCCGTTCTCATGCGGTTCCAATCACATCGACCTCTGCGGGAGGCTTTTTTCTGCACTCGTTGAGTTGACCCGCTCTCTTGGGTATGCTCGCGGTTCAAGCATCGACTCTTGGATGACGTTCAGACGCCATTCCGCTAGAATAAGCCGGAATCCTCAAGTGGTTCCATGATGAGAGCCACGGCGAGAGCACCACCATAGGGCCGTGCGCCGATCGGGAAACGTCGCTTCTCTCTGGAGGAGGACTCGTCGAATACCTGATGCTTCTTGAGGTAAACCTTTCGATGTACGAATGTGTCGTATCAGAATTGTAAGGTCGCGGAGTCGCGAATCCTCTCCAGAGAGCTGAATCCATGCCGAAAGAGATTCCAGACTGCCCGACAAAGCCGAATCCCGTGGCTGAAGCGGGTCGCCGTTTCGAGATCGAGTTGATCACGCCGATGGTGGGCGGCGGAGCTGACCCGGGAATAATCGACCCCCGCTTCCCAATCCGCCCCACAGCGATTCGGGGCCACCTACGGCATTGGTGGCGGCTGATCCGGGGCTACTCACTCGGCACGAAGATGTGGCGGCGCGAGGAAGAGATCTTCGGCAGCACGGAGTTCCCGAGCCCGCTGAGAGTTCAGGCTGAAGCGTCGCCCATCGGGGAATGGGTCGAGCCTTCAGCGATTGGGGATCCGAGTCTCAAGTACCTCCTCTTCCCTTCGATCGAGAACAAGCAACGGCTCGCACAAGAGGGGCTGTCATTCCGGGTGGACCTGGCCTGGGAGAACGAGGGCCGCCTCGACAAGCGACGGGTGGCTCAGAACGCGCGCCGAGAGCGGGAGAAGAAAGCACTCCTGCCCGACCGAATCACCAGCCTGGACCAGGACATCGACTTGGCGACACGGGCTTGGCTCATATTCGGTGGCATCGGCGCACGGACCCGGCGCGGGTGCGGCGCGTTGTCCGTCAAAAACACCCCTCCCAGCTGGAACGTGGCTGACGTGCAGAGTTGGCTCCAGCAGTTTCTGCAACCCGACTCGAGGATCGAGAAGATTCTCTGTCTGCACCAACCCATGAGTTACCTCGATGCGTGGAAGCGTGTCGCGGAAACCTGGAAGACCTTCCGACAACCCGGTCCTGCTAAACTTGGCGAGCCACGCCGTCGTTTCCCAGAAGCCGAGACGATCCGACGCGCCACCGGCCGCCGATCCCGTAGGGCACGGTTCGTTCCCGAGAGCGAAGTTCCGAGCGGGTTCCCACGTGCGGAACTCGGCCTGCCGATCATCTTCCAATTCAAGGACACGACGGATCCCAAGCCAACGACGGTTAATCGATCTGGAAGCGACGCCGATGGTCGGCCGATTCAGCGCATGGCGAGCCCGTTCATCCTCAAGCCGTTAGCCGTCGGGAAGGATCGCGCGGTGCCCATGATCGTCCTCCTCAAAGCCCCAAGAGTGAGTTCGGTACGCGTTTCACCAACGCCACTAGGGGACCAAGAATTCCCTGTCCTCGGCTCTCCCATCGTCGGTTCCCCGGCCGGTTCCGCAATCGAGGCCTTTCTCAAGTTTGCTGATGCTCAGGGTTACACGGAGGTGACTCGATGAGCCACCTCCTTGCCATATCCATCGGTCCGGTCCAGGAGTTCATCGCGGCGGCGCGGCGGACCCGCGATCTGTGGTTCGGCTCGTATCTCCTATCGGAGGTCAGCCGAGCAGTTGCGATCGAAGTCGAGAACCAAGGCAGCGCGCTCATCTTCCCGGCTTCTTCCAAAGCCGACAACGTCGCCAACGTAATCCTGGCCGAGCTGGGCGCGGGCGACCCGAAGGAAGTCGCCGCGATGGCCAAGGAAGCCGCGCAGAATCGATGGCTGAAGTTCGTCGAGGACGCGCGGGTTGCGGCTTCCGGGGTCATCCGCGAGGAAATCTGGAAAGACCAAGAAGCCGACGTGATCGAGTTCTACGCCGCGTGGGTGCCGCACACCGATCCGAAGAACTATCGGGACGATCGCGCCCGCGTGATGCGCCTCTTGGCCGGCCGCAAGAACTGCCGCGATTTCAAACAACCCCGCTTCAACGACGCCGGCCTGCCAAAGTCCTCACTCGATGGTCAACGCCCGACTGTTCTCGTTGGGCCGAGGCCAGGGGAATCACGAGAGACCTACCGCGACAACTGGCCCAAGAAACTTCGGCTCTCTCCCGGCGAGCAGCTTGATGTGGTCGGCGTCACGAAGCGGCTCGGTAAGAAGACGGGTGAAGATCATCCGCGTTACCCGTCGGTTGCCCGAGTCGCGGCCGAGACATGGCTCCAGGGTCTTCAAAGCCGAGACCGAGACAAACTCCAGCGACTGAAAGACGCCTGTCAAAAGCTCGAGTCTAGAGGGCTGAATACTGTCCGGGAAGAAAAGTACCAGTATTTCCCCTACGAAGGCACGGTCATCTATAAAGATCGACACACCGATCTGAAAAAAGAGTTGGGGCTTGGCGACGGCGAACTCGCCGAAATCGCGGCGGCACTCAAGAACATCGGTGGTGAACCCAACCCCTACCTCGCCGCCCTCGTGGCTGACGGCGACAAGATGGGGGCAGCGCTATCCAAGTTGGAATCCGTCGAAGCGCACCGGATGCTCTCGGGGAAGCTCGCGACCTTCGCCAGCGGGGCGAAAGCCATTGTCGCGGCGCATTCCGGCGTCTTGGTCTACGCGGGCGGGGACGATGTGCTGGCATTTGTGCCGGTTCACACATGCTTGAATTGCGCCCGGGCGCTACGGGACAGGCTCCGCCGAGAGACAGGAATGAGCCTTTCCGTTGGCGTCGCCATCGGGCACTTCATGGAGAACTTGGAGGACTTGCGCGACTACGGCCAGTTCGCGGAGAAGGCCGCGAAAGCAGTCGAGGGCAAAGACGCGTTGGCGGTGCACTTACATAAGCGCGGCGGCTCGCCGATTCACGTGCGGGGCAGGTGGAGCGACAATCCTGATGAGCGCTTGACCAAGTTCGCCGAATTGATGAACCAGGGCATCATTCCGACGAAGCTGCCCTACGAATTGCGGGACATGGCCAAGCTCTACGAACCGTGGAAAGACAAAGCGGATAGCGCGATCAGGATGGACTTGATTCGGCTTATCGCCAAAAAGCAGTCGCGGGGCGTCGATACCGTGAAAGAAGCACTCGACGGCTACCTCCATGAGATGAACTCGGCGAAGTTGTTGTCTCTCGCCGTCGAGCTGCTCGTCGCTCGGCAGCTTGCCACGGCCTTGCGGCAAGCGGGAGAGGGTCCGGCCCGTGTGGCGGAGGTGCCGACATGAGTGTCACGACGCTGCAGCTCACGGCTCACGACCCGATCATCGCCCGGGATGGGCGGCCCTTTGGAATCGGTCAAGGCAATCGCATGCGAGGCTTGGGTTGGCCGCTGCCGTCCGTCGTCGCCGGCTCATTTCGCACGGCACTGGTGAAGGCGGATGCGGGCCTTGATTTTACCAGAAACACGCCACTGGACCTGCTTCGCGTTGAAGTCGCCGGCGTGTTCCCAACCGTCGGAGAGGAGTTGTATTTGCCCGCGCCATCCGACGCAGTGGCCGAGGCGGCGGTGGACGGCAAAGGAATCGGTATCGTTCATCGCGTCGCCCCGCAGTCGAACGAAGACGGTTGCGATTTCCCCGATGATCTGTCGCTTCGCCCAGTCATGCTTTCCGACGCTCAAACCGCTACGGACTTCAAGCCCGCCGGGGTGCCATCCTGGTGGCCCCACGGGCAGATGGCTCGTTGGCTCGTTGGCGAGTCCATCACGTTCGATCGATCGTTCCTCAATAGCGCGCTTCAAGAAACCCGCGATCACGTCTGCCTCGACCCGGACACTGGAGCAGCGGCGGAAGGCCAGATCTTCGCCACGGCAGGATTGAATGTCACACATTTGCCGCGGCATGGGTTCAAGTCGAATGACACGAAACTCCCGCTTGGCGACCGGTTCGCCGAGATCACGCTTTCGGCTCGGGTAACGATTGCCGAGCGAGCCTTCGAGCACGTTGAAAAGCTCTCCACCTGGCATCCGCTGGGAGGGGAGCGACGGCTCGTTCACTGGCAAAAGAGCGACGCCGCGAACCTCTGGAAGTGCCCGGAAACGGTCAAATCGGCGCTCCAAGCCGCGTCGAGGATTCGCATGGTGCTGGCCGCGCCGGCCATCTTTGAGAATGGGTGGCGGCCAAGCTGGCTGAACAAAACCACGCTCATTGGCAAGCCGCTCGGCGATGGGCCAACTCTGAAACTGGTCGGTGTCTGCATCTCGCGCTGGCGTGCCGTCTCCGGCTGGGCGTATGCACCACATGCCGAAGACGATGGCCGCCGCCGCGTCGTTCCTCGGGATCGTCCCGGGCCAAAAGCGGTTCGACGAATGGTTCCCGCTGGCGGCGTTTACTTTTTCGAGAAGGTCGATGGCGATCCGCGCATCCTCGCTACCAGTGGATGGTTGAGGCCGGTCAGCGACACACCGCATGATTGCCGTGATGGCTTCGGACTGGCCGTCTGGGGCACCTGGTAGGCAACATTCGCAGCAAGGAAACTCGACATGGCCAACACTCGAATCTACTGGCTCCACGCACTGAGCCCAACACATGCAGGGATCGGTCGCGGCGTCGGCTACATCGATCTGCCGATCGACCGGGATGGCGTTACTGGCTGGCCGATCATTCGTGGCTCGGCGTTCAAGGGCGTCTGGGCGGATTGTTACGGAGCGACCAAGACTGCTCGCGAGTTAGGCACTCCGGACGGCAGGCTGTTGAAAGCCGCGTTCGGCATCGCAGACGGCGACAACTCGAACTCCGGGGCGCTCATCCCGACGGAGGCCAAACTCGTCTGTCTTCCAGTTCGCAGTTTCCGCGGCACGTTCGCTTGGTGTACCTCGCCGCTCGCGTTGCAGATGCTGAGGCGGACTCTCGAACTGGCGGGCGTGAACGAACTACCCTCGAGTATGTCGTGGTTGGCCGACGATCTCGCTCATCACGCAGCGGACACGGCGATCGTCGAAGGGAATCAGATCTACCTCGAAGACCTCAACTTCAGCGCTCACAAATGCGACACCGCGAGCGCCTGGGCTGAGAAGATCGCGGCCTGGGTGTTTCCCGACGACACGGATTGGGAAACACTATTCCGAAAGCGCTTCGTGGTTCTTCCCGATACCGCCTTCGACTTTCTGTGTGAGACCGGCACTGAGGTGCACACTCGGGTCAAGATCGACGACAAGATGAAGGTCGTCGAGAAAGGCCAGCTCTGGACGGAAGAATCGCTGCCTGCTGAGACGATCCTGGCCGGCATCGTGCAATGTGAGCGGGTTTTCCAGAAGAATGGCGCGAGAGACGACTCCATCAAACCCGAGACCTTGGTCGAAAGATTCGCAACGAAACCGCTGACCCTGCAGATCGGCGGCAAGGCAACCATCGGTCGGGGCCAAATGCGCTGCGTGTTCACGCCGGTGAACGGAGGTGGCTAATGAGCGTTCACACCCGAAGTCAGAGACTGGCCCAGACGGCATTCTCCCGGATCGCCGCGTATGGCAAACCAGACAAGGAATACGTAAGCTTCGCCAAGAAGTTCCCGGCATTGATTCATACGTGCGGCTTGGCGCAGGCAGTGGCGTTCGCACTGGCCAAGAAGGAAACCGCGTACGTTGAGGATCTTGCAGCAGTGCTGAAAGCGAGCGGCCATCTCGAGATCACCTCTGCTCGGGCCCTTGATGATCAAACTCAGATGCAAGAACTCAGCGGCTATCTCCGGCTCAGCCGCGACGCGATCAACGCGGCAAGTTGGCTGAAGCGCTACGTCGAGGCGGCGGTCGGGGAGGATGATTGATGCGCAGCCCTATCATCGCGTTGAAAAACAACCGGGACCGCGGCCAGCATGCCGGGCTTCTTCTGCAACGCTACCTCGCCGAGAACGCCACGGGCGAGCAGGGCAACCCTGAGGAAAAGCGGGCCATCCTGCACGCCGCGATCAAGGCCGCGGCCAGCAACGAGGTGCGGGCGCTGTACCAACTCGCGTTTGCCCGCTGGTCGAGTTCGCTCCCAACCGACCCACCTCCCGCCGATCTCGTTACCTCTGGGCGGCTGATCATCGGTCTCGGGTCGGAAAACGTCCTGGAAACCGGCATCCGGCTACATCACACATACGGCATGCCGATCATCCCCGGCTCGGCTCTCAAGGGACTGGCCGCACACTATTGCGATCAGGTCTGGAGCGTTGAGGATGACAGGTTCAAGAAACCGACACCCGAGGAAGACCAAGCCTATCGAGGGTATCTCCAAGGAAAAGGCTCCAAGCCCGACGAGAACTTCCATCGACTCCTCTTCGGCACGACCGACGACAGCGGCTGCATCGTCTTCCACGATTCCTGGTTGACGTCGGACTCACCGAAACCGCTGGTTCTCGACGTGATGACTCCGCACCATCCGAAATGGAATGATGTCAAGAACCCGGTCGCGCCGACCGACTTCGACAGCCCCACCCCGGTGCCATTCTTGTCAGTGACGGGCACATTCCGCGTAGCCGTGTCGTGGCGCGGACCAGCAAGCGACAAGACCAGGTGCTGGACCGAGCTGGCGCTCTCCTTGCTCCAGGACGCCCTCAAGGACTGGGGTGTCGGCGGCAAGACGACCAGCGGGTACGGACGGCTCACGCTTCCACCTCCGCCCCCACCACCTCCACGGCCGAAAAAGCGTGCGTCTGGTGAGAAGGCGAAGGTCAAGATCATTGCGGCCCGACCCAAGGGTGGGTTCAACGTTCAAGATGTCGAATTGGGGCGAAATCCCGGCACCCTGACGGTTGGCTCGCCGCCACCGGGCGTTGACACGAGCCCGGAATCGATTGTGGATGTACTGGTGCACAACGACGATTCGAAGACACCGCAATATAGGTGGCCCCAAGTACCAAAGAAATAGTGGGTTTAACGATGAAGGTACTGCTCTGCCTGCTTTCCGATCAGCACGTTCCCAACTTGCTGTCGGTTCATCATTACATGCCAGATCAACTCGTGTTGATCGAATCGGCGAAGATGAAATCGCGTCAAGTGGCCGGCCATTTCCTGAGGGCACTCAAGCTCGGCGGTATCGATTACGACGCTCGACATCACACCGAACCGTTGAGCGCTGAGGACGATCTTGCCGCCGTGCGGCAAGCCTTGCAACGCGCCTACGGCAAGTTCCCGAACGCTGCGTGGATCGCCAACCTCACGGGTGGCACCAAGCCCATGAGCATCGCGACCTACGAATTCTTCAAGGCGCTGGGCGGAAAGCTGGTCTATACCAACGTCGTGCGTCCCGCGCGGTTCATCGATATGAGCACTGACCAAGCCGAAGACTGTGGCCATCGACTTGGGATCAAAGAGTTCCTGGCGGGCTACGGCTTCGAGTCAAGAAAGGCCGACGACAAGCTTGCGGCGGCGGAAGCGCGGGCGCGCGGATGGGCACAATCCGCGAAGCTCCTGGCCCGGCACGTCTGTGAGAAGGACATCCTGGCGCTTGACGATCAGGAACGAAAGCGGGCGCGAGACAAGGGCATCGAACTGCCGGCAGATCGATTCAACTTCCCATGCGACGAACTGCGCGAGACCTGGCTCGGCGGTGAAACGAGCCGTAGACTGACGAAGTACGAGGTCGAGTTCCTCACCGGTGGCTGGCTCGAGGTCTTCTTCTGGGATGTCCTCACGAGGCATTCCGAGGCCCTTGGGATCTGGGATGTGCGGCTCGGCCTGGAGGTCGGCCGCTGCGGCGATCAGTCGGGCAACGATTTTGATGTGGCATTCATACATAATCATAGCTTATCGATGGTCGAGTGCAAGTCCGGCTCACAAGATCACGACCCCGGTACCAACATTCTTTACAAGGTCGAGGCGGTCACGCGACAGTTCCGAGCCCTCCGGGTTCGATCCTACTTGGCAACCACTGGGGGGTGTGTCCTCGACAAAGAGAACAGGGTGAAGGAATCACTCCAGACGCGGGCCGACATCTATCAGTGCCGAATCCTGGTCCGCGATGAGATACGCGAACTGGCTCAAGAGGCGGATAACGTCGAAACGGTTCGCAAGCTGATTCTGGGCGGGAGCTCCCTGCAATAAGGCTCTGACATGGACGAAACCCTATTCTACTGCATCGGCGTCGATCGCCCGATCACCCCAGACGAGCCGTTGCCGCCCGTGCCGGAGATTCCGCGTGGGGCGCTCGTTGTCATCGAGGGACGGGCACCGATCTGGCGCTATGGGATGGCCTTTCACCGGCTCCACGGATCGCCGGCAGGAGCCATTGCAGTATTCGACCCGCGGCTCGGAGCCGTGATCGTGGCCTCTCATCATCCCAACTGGCGCGAGGGTCAGATCATCGACGTCACTCCACGGGCGTGACGAGGGCCACGCCGAGGCGGAGATTCTCAAGGGCCCCCGGGGAATGCGCGATCGTTGCGTCACAATCGGCAGAGGAAACGGATCAGCCGTCTGCGCCAGTTGCGAGGCTGCACCGTGACGTGCCGCCGCTCCGGATCAAGCCAGAGATCGAGGTCGTTGTCAAGAAAAGCGGGGAGCCCCAGCAGCGGCAACCGGGGACCGGGCGGGACCGCGTCCTGCGTGTAGACCGCGATCCCTCTGCTCAGATCCAGCCGGAACGGCGGACGGCCACTGGCCGCGTCCTGCCGACCGGGGATGTTCGGGTACAGCCAGACCGCCGCATCCCGGCACGTGACGACCTTCCCTTCGATCGTGATGTCCCCGATGGCTTCCAGCGGGCCGGGGTCGGTCCCGGCCCACTCGCGCAGGTGCCGGTCCTGCACCGAGAAGCCGAAGTTGTTCCCGGTGTCCAGCAGGGCCGGGAACCTCGGGATGTTGCCCTCGGGCACGAGGATCCCCGGCAGGTGGACGCTCACCCACACCAGGATCTGGTTGGCGTGGATCGTGACGTACCGGTCGCCGAACCGCAGCGACGTGCGATCCTCCGGGATGGGGAGTCGATCGAGGATCTTCATTCGTCGTCGAGTGGAGCCTCGTCAGGGTCCGCGGCTTCATACAGGGACCTGTCGCACTCGATCGTACCCCACGGAGGGATCCCGTCGGGTTGGGCGTCCAGCTTCCCGACGTAAAACTCCCCGCGATTGAGCCCCCGGCGGAAGCATTCCTGATAGGCGTCGACCTTCGACCGCGTGATGGTCACGCGCTCCTCGCCGTGGTACGCCGCCCACTTCCGATGATTCCGTCGGTCCATGAGCAGTCCGGGCAGGTCACGCCAAAAGGCCTGTTGCGAGCGGAGGATCATGGGGGGGATCTCCGGATGGGGCTGTCCCGCGGATCGCTGCGGTGCTCCTGCCAGGTGCTCGTACTCCGCGGCCGGGACCAGGACGTACGCATCGTGCGTCAAGGGATCGATGATCCGCACGGGCTGGCCCTGAGCCATCGCCTGCCGCTGTTCGGGATTCAGCTCGATCATGAGTCGCCTCCGATACGATCCTACCGCAAGAGCCACAAAGTGGACAGAGGTCGAACCCGAGTGCCGACTGGTATCCCTTCAGAACATTGACATCGAAGCTAACTGTGAGAAGACCGCACCAGTGCCAGGATCGCATTCCTGACGGAATGTGTCAGCAGG
>JBIOJM010000075.1:0-32404 GCA_044450785.1 Isosphaerales bacterium | reverse complement strand
GTCGATCGCCCAGCCGTTCGCGATCAGGAGATCCGGCACCCGCAGGGCGACCGTGATCATGATCGTGGCGATGATCCGCCCATACGTGCCCAGGCCATCGAGTGCAAATCCACCGGCGATCAATGCGAGCCGCACCACGCACGGGCTGAATAACAGGGCCAGCAGCGATGGCATGGCAGCACCGTCCTGAAAAGAGGTGAGAATACCATTCGAGGAAATCAGAAAATAGTGGGTACACAGCGACCGGAGAGGGAGCCAGAAACAGTTCATCGGCCGCCGCTGTGCCGTGGCGGGTCCCACGAGCCACCCGTGATCAGCGAGAAGTTTCGAAATTGATACAGATTTGGTCAGCTTCACGGGTATCATTCAGGCGAATCGGCGCGTCCAGATACGGCAGAAAAAGGGCATCCCGGTAACGGAGCAACTCGATGAACTTGAACTGGCTGCTGGTGTTCATCCCGATCGGAGTCGGCCTGGACTGGTTCGGGGCCCCCTCGATCCTGGTGTTCCTCGCATCAGCGCTGGCGATCGTTCCGCTGGCGGGGTTGATGGGCGACGCCACCGAGGCCCTCGCGCGGTTTCTGGGCCCGACGATCGGCGGCCTGCTCAACGCCACGCTGGGGAACGCGCCGGAGATCATCATCGCTTCATTTGCCCTCCACGCGGGCCTGGTCAACATGGTAAAGTCCTCGCTGACGGGCTCGATCCTCGGCAACCTTCTTCTCGGCCTCGGGCTCTCGTGCTTCGCCGGCGGGATCAAGTATCGCCGGAATCAGACGTTCGATCCCCGGGCGGCCAGGATGACCACCGCGCTGCTCACGCTGGTCTCCTTCGGGTTGATCATCCCGGCGGTGAGCCAGTTCAGTGCTTCGGCCTCCCGGTCGATCAGCCGCCAGAGCGCGGTCGTCCTGTTCCTGATTTATCTGGGGTATCTGGTTGCGATCCTGTTCTATCGAAAGCCGTTGATCGGCAAGGAGGCGGTCAGGGAGAATCTCAAAGAAAAGGACGAACGGCCCGATGAAGTGCGAGACGGGTCGGAAGTCGGCTGGAGCCGGAACAAGGCCATCGTCATTCTGGCCATGGTCACTGTCGGCCTGGCGCTCATGAGCGAGGTGCTGACCGGGGCCATCGAGCCAGCCTCCGAAAGCCTGCACTTGAGTCCGCGGTTTGCGGGTGTCTTCTTGCTCGCCCTGGTGGGAAACGCCGCCGAGCTCGCGAGCGCCGTCCGCTTCGCCCGCAAGGATCAGATGGACCTGAGCATCGGAGTGACGGTGGGCGCCAGCGCCCAGGTGGGATTGCTGGTCGCGCCGGTGCTGGTCTTTCTGGGTATGATCATGGGCCAGAACATGGACCTGATCTTCTCCCCGCTCGAGCTGATCGCGATCGTGATGGCGACCTACCTGACGCGAAGCCTGACCTACGACGGCGAGTCAAGCTGGCTGGAGGGTTTGATGCTCATCGGCGTCTACGTCCTGTTCGGCATTGCATTCCTGCACCACCCGAAGACCGAGCCGCCCAATCCGCTCCTGGCTGTCCCGGCCGCCCAAGCTCGACCGTGATCGGCGGCAGGACGAAATCGATGACCCGTGCCCTGAAGGGGCCGAACATGGTGTTCAATCCCGGCGGTACGGCTCTTCATCTTCCATTGAGGCAGGGAGCCTGACCTTGTTACGCTCTTTCAGGGCTCTGCTGATTCGTGTCGATTGTCTGTTCCCAGGGCATTGCCCTGGGCTGATATGTTACGGCCCCTACGGGGCGAAGACGCAAAGGCGCAACTTCAAAACCGGCGCATCGGGTTGGTGTTGGAGTTCCCAGAGTGTTGCCCTGGGCTGATTTGTTACGGCCCCTACGGGGCGAAGACGCAAAGGCGCAACTTCGAAACTGGCGCATCGGGTTGGTGTTGGAGTTCGCTCGCGATTCCGACCAGCCGGGGCGAGCTTTCCCCTTTTTGATACGTGGTTGTCGATGACCGATCCCCCGAGCAAGCTTCTGTTCCGTCTCTCCGATCAGAAGGGGGGACTGGCGATCGCTTCGTTGATCGCGATCGTGGGCTATCTGCTGGCATTTCCCTTCGAGACAGGCCTGCGGATCGGGCTCGCTTACGACCTGGGCGTTTCCACGTTCCTGGCCACGCAGGCGTATCGGATCAGTCGGATCACGGCACAGGACATCCAGGACTATTATCAGGATCGCGAGCCGAGCAGCCGATTCATCGTCATGATGGCAGTGGTCTTCTCGAGTCTCAGCCTGGCGGGCGTGGGCGTCATGGTCGACATCTCCAAGACCTGGTCTCCGCTCCATGCGAAAATCCACACAGCCCTCTCCCTGCTCGCGATCGTGCTGTCCTGGATCCTCCTCCACGTTTTCTACGCGTTCTTCTACGCCCATTCCTATTACGACGACGACGAGATCGCTCCCGAGCGGACCCTGAGAAAGGGGTTGAACTTCCCGAACGACCAGCCGCCGGACTACTGGGACTTCCTCTACTATTCCTTCACCATCGCCATGTGCTTTCAGACCTCGGATGTGACGGTGAGCAGTCGATCCATGCGGCACATCACTCTCGGCCATGCCATCGTCTCGTTCCTGTTCGTGACGGCCGTCCTGGGGCTGGTGATCAACATCGTCTCCTCTCAGATCTGAGATGAACACTCCAAGCGACTAATCCGTTGCTCTCTTCTTGACACGCCCAGTTTCCCCAGTTTAACTAAAGTTATTCAAACACCGATCGCAACCCACTATCGCGAAGGGCTTCTTTCCATGGCAAAGGCTCTGGCAGGCAAAGCATCGTCGCGCGATCCGCTGAAGATCGTCGCGGACGCGTGGGGCACGGCTATGAAGGCCGCGAAAGATGGTACCACGGACGCGAAGGCAGCCGCGGAGAAGGCATTCCCCGGCACGGGCCGTTTTCTCTCCCGGTTTGTCTACACCACGTCTTACATCGTCTCGTACGGGGTTGTCTTTCCGGTGGCCATGATCGCCAGGTCGATCCCCGGGGACAACCCGGTCGTGCTGGGATTCGTCGACGGCGCGCGGGACGCGAGTGAGAAGGTCGACCAGTGGAAACATCGTCAGCTTGAGCCACCTGCCGAGCCGCCCGCATCGCCTGCCAGCAAACCTTCCTCATCGCCTCCCAGATCGAGTCAGAGGAAGCGAAAAACCTCGAAGTGATGCGATGACCTTAGAATGCGACTGCGAAGCCCAGCAGGGCGATGGTGCGGGGGGATGCCGGGGTCACACCGAAGTTGTAGCTGCCAAAGATGGCGAAGCGGTTGTTGACCGTCTTGATGGCTCCGACGCCGACGACGGTCACGGTCGGGATCGTGGCTTCCGCAGCCAGGTTTTGAAGATTTCGCAGGTGTCGGAACTGGATCAAGCGGGGCAGCGAGGATTCGTTATAAAAGCCCTGCACGAAGATGTCGAAGTCCTTGACCACCTCGCGCTGGAAGGACCACTGGTAACTGAACTGGTACTTGGTCACGCCGAGCCCGTTCTGAACGCCGGCGATCCCGAAGTTGTACTCGAAGTTGATCTCGAACGGCAGTGTCTGGTCGAAGAGGAGGTTCATCGAAGGCTGGGTGCCGGCGTCGAACGCGGGGGAGCCGAAGGTCGTCTGGAGGTAGATCTCCGCCCCCATGGCCGGGATGTGGTACCTCGTGTTCTCCTCCCAGAAGTTGGCCTTGAAGTCGAAGGCCAGCGGCGAGTAGCCGGTGGTGGCGGACTGTTTGCCCCGCGGTGCCTGCGCAGTCAACCCGTTGGAGAAGATGCGGAACTCGAGATTGTCGGTCAGCCCGTATCGGATCAGGTATTCCCACTGGTAAATCCGAGGTGTGTTCTTGCTCGCGCCGTAGAACCCGACAGGCGAATTCTCGATGTAGAGCCGGCCTTTGGGGAGGGTGTACGCACCGTTAGGGAAGTTGGCCGTGTCGGGGTCCGGGTCGCGGATGTCGATCTTCATCCGGCGCCGGAACTGGTCCTGGACGGCCCTGGTGGGGTCGCTTTCACTCAGCAGCCAGCGGTCTTCGAAGATCGAGTTCATGAGCCAGGGGAAAAGGAAGCGGTCGTGCTCTTCATCGATACCGAAGCGGTCATGGTATCTTTTCGCCGGGTCGTCAAAGATGTCGGGATAGTTGTATTGTGGTTCCTCTCCCGCCCCGACTTCGCCCTGAATCCGGTTGCGGAGAATCGAGCTCAGGCGGCCCCCCTGGGTGTTGGCAGAACCTGATGTGAATGGTCCGGCGGCAACGCCAGCCTGCGGACCGCCCGAATCCGAAGGAGGAGCGGAAACGCCGCGATTGGCCCGGCGATTCCGCGCAATCGAGCTGAGGCCCCTGAGTGACGGCGCGTTGCGGTCGACCGCCGCGCCAGCCGCGGGAGGGAAGGCCGTCGCGTCGACCGGGGGCGGATTGGCCGTTGGATCGACCGACGGTGGGGCGGGGATCGTTTGAGCCGGGTCGGGAGCGGTCGACGGCAGGCCCGGGTCGGGGAGCGGCGGTTGAGGGAGCTGCTGCGGGAGCGCGGTCCCGTCCGCAAGCTCGTCCGCGGGGCTCTGCAGCCGCACAACGGGGACCGGCTCGCTGATCGACGCGCCGGGAGGGACGCTGGTCGTCGCACCCGCGCCGGACCGCTCGGGGGGCCCTGCCCAGGGTTCCCTGGCATACTCGCCCGTCGTCATGCAGCCTGAGACCGTCAGGGCCCCCAGGACCAGAACAGGCGAGAACGACCTCGCGAACGAGGTTTTCTCACGACCGCGGCCATGTGGATGCCGGTCCACGAACTCGCGGTCACGACGGCTTGGCCCCAGGCGAACGTCCGAGGTAAAGCTTCGCCAAACCCGTTTGAAAGGTCCCAGTTTCGGCGAAATCATTGGACTTACGTCGAAAACCGATAGTGTACATACATGTTCGGCGAAGCTTTACTCCGAGAACGTCTTCGTCTCCGGGATCGTCACCCGGTGCGGTTGCGGCATCAGGTATGATCCATGGTCTACGTCGTAATGGTATGGAATCGCCGACCATCGGGGAATTCAGAGACGTGACGTGAGTTTGGGGCACCCCCACTTGTACGCGGGGTGCAAGCCTTATCTAGTCGGTATCGGCAACGCGACCCGCAATCTTTACCTGATCCGCAAATCGCGGTTTATCGGAAGCAAGGTGAATGCGTCGATGGAACCAGTGTGACGACCGGACGTCGCAACATTCGCTCGTCACCCTATTCCCCTGATATGCCGGCAGTTAAACTGGAAACGGGTGTTTTCGGACCTCTGGTGACCCGCGACCCCGCGAAGCGCCGTGCCAGCAGAGGGGATGCGCCCTGGTAAATCCTACCTCGGTATCATGTCCGCACGGTGCGTGCATGTTTGGAGCCCTGAGACCGGCTGAAGCCGGGACTCCAACAAGGCGGGCGTGATTTCCCGCTGGAGTCCCGCCTTTAGGCGGTCTTTGATCATCCGGCTTGAGCTTCTACGCACGAATTGTCCGGTGGTGTTGCGGCTTTGCCGCGTTAGGCTGTCTCTTGCAACCAAGTAGTAGCCGAGCTATGAACGAGGCAGCGCGAATTCTCAAGGCGATCGAGCACGGCGATCCTCAGGCGGCGGAGCAACTGCTCCCCTTGGTCTACGAGGAACTCCGTCGCCTGGCGGCCCGAAAGCTGGCGCACGAATCGCCGGGGCAGACGCTCCAAGCCACGGCTTTGGTGCACGAGGCGTATCTGCGGCTGGTCGGCACCGCCCCGGGCCGGCACTGGGACAGCCGGCGCCATTTCTTCACCGCGGCGGCCGAGGCTATGCGGTGCATCCTGGTCGAGGCTGCCCGGCGCAAGGCCCGGCAAAAACGGGGCGGCGGCCTCCGCCGGATCGACCTCGCCGATCCGCCCGCGCCCGACGCGGTCGACGATCTCGTCGCCCTCGACGAGGCCCTCAACCGGCTGGCGGATGAGGACTCGGTCGCGGCCAAGGTGATCGAGCTCCGCCAGTTCGCCGGCCTGGGGCACGAGGAAATCGCGGCCGCCCTCGGCATCACCGTCTACCGCGCACGCCAGAAATGGACTTATGCCCGGGCCTGGCTCGGCGACGTCCTCAGCCGCTGAACCGTATTTCGAGTAATATCAACGGCACGTCCGCTCATGGCGCAGTGAAGCGTAAACCCGGGCCGAGAACCATCCGATGTCGATCGACCCGAAGCGTGTTCAAGCCGTGTTCCTGTCGGCCGTCGAATGCCAGGACCCCGCGGCCCGCGCCGCCGTCCTGGATCGTGAGTGCTCGACCGATGCGGAGCTGCGGCTGCGGGTCGAGGCGCTCCTGAGGGCTCTCGACCGTCCCGACAGCCTCCTCGATCAACCGATCGTCGGACCCGTCAGGAACGGCATTGTGCCCCTCGCGATAGCCGAAGTTAACCGTCTCGAGGGCACTGCGGCCGAGTCGCCCAACGGTGCCTCCGAGGGGCCCGGTCCCACGATCGTTCCCGTGCCAGACGCCGACTCCAGTAGCGGCGCCACGTCGGAAATGACCAACTGCGCCGTCCCCGCCATCGCCGGCTATGAGATCCGGGGCGAGCTGGGCCGGGGCGGAATGGGCGTTGTCTACCGCGCACGGCAAGTCCGCCTGAATCGCCCCTGCGTCGTGAAGATGATCCTTGGCGGTGCCCATGCCGGCGCCGAGGCCGTCGCTCGCTTCCTGGCCGAGGCGGAGGCCGTCGCGCGGTTGCAGCACCCTAGCATCGTGCAGATCCACCACATCGGCGAGGCCGGCGGCCTGCCGTTCTTCGAGCTGGAGTACGTCGAGGGCGGCAGTCTGGACCGGCGGCTCAACGGCACGCCCTGGCCGGCGCAGCGAGCGGTTGAGCTGATCGAACCGCTGGCGCGCGGCGTCGCCGAGGCACACCGTCAGGGCATCGTCCACCGCGACCTGAAGCCGGGCAACGTCCTTTTGACGGCCGACGGCACGCCCAAGCTCACCGACTTCGGAATGGCCAGGTCGCTGGCCGCGGAGAGCGGCCTGACGCGGACCCACTCGATCATGGGCTCGCCCGCCTACATGGCCCCCGAGCAGGCCGCGGGCCATACCCATCATGCCGGACCCGCGGCCGACGTCTATTCGCTGGGGGCGATTCTGTACGAGCTGCTGACCGGCGGCCCGCCGTTCCGTGGTACGACCCCCCTGGAGATCCTCGACCAGGTCAGGAACGCCGAGCCGGTGCCGCCGTCGCGGCTGGTCCCCGGCCTGCCGAGGGACATCGAGACGATCGCGCTGAAATGCTTGCAGAAGGAGCCGGGCAAACGCTACGACTCGGCCGCCGCGCTGGCGGAGGACCTGCGGCGGTTCCTCGGCGGCGAGCCGATCGTCGCCCGCCCGGTGGCGCCCTGGGAGCGGGCCTGGCGCTGGTGTCGCCGGCATCCAGCGCCGGCGAGCTTGACCGCGGCCGTGGTCCTGGTAGCCACCCTCGGGCTGGCCGGCATCCTCTGGCAATCGGGCGAGGCGGTCAAGGCCCGCGACCTGGAGGCCAAGGCGCGCAAGCAGGCTGAGACCATGCTTGTGGATATGTACACAACCAGTCGGATCTCGGCCGGCGACCAGGGCGAGCACGCCCGGGCAGCCCTCTGGTTCGCAAGCGCCGCCCGCCTGGCCAAGGCCGACGCCGACCGCCGGCTCGCCAACGCGGTCCGTGCCCGGACCTGGGGCCGCCGCGCGCTCAAGCCGCTCCGCGCCGTCGTCGCCGACGGGTCCTGGCCCGCCGGCCTCGTCTTCCATCCGGGCGGGCGCCACTTGATCACTAAAACCGTTGTCGATGGCAAGACCAGGGATGCCAGTAATACGCTCTGGGACCTGGAGGCCGAGCAATCGCTCCCGTTCCCCGGCGGCTTGACGGCCGTGCCGGCCGCGGCCTGGAGCGCCGACGGCAGCGCCCTGGCAGTGGGCGGCCCCGAGGGTGACGTGGTCGTCGCCCGCTTCCCCGGCGGCGAGGAGGCGACCCGCATCCGGTTCCCGCGGCGCATCCGCCTCCTGACCTATAATGCCGACGGCCGCTACCTGGCGATCGCCGGCGGGAACGTCGCCCGGGTCTGGAATGTTGCGTCACGCACGTTCGCGACCCCGGAGCTCGTGCATCCCGCGGCGGTGACGACGCTCGCGCTCCACCCCGAGGGCCAATTTCTGACGACCGGGTACCCGACAACCGGGCCCGCCTCTACGCCGTCCGGGCCGATGCCGGAAGTCCGCTCTGGACGCCCGTCCCGCACATCCAGGAGGCGTCCGAACGCTTCTCGGACCCTGGCTTCTGCTCCCCGCCGTTGTTCGTCGGTGGTGGCCGAGAGTTGATCACTTACGGTGGCAAGCGGGTGCTCACCTGGAGCGCTGTCGAGACAGGGGCGGAGGTCCGGACGCTGGATTCGCCCGAGTTGTCCGGGCGGATCTCCGCGATCCAACTCAGCCCCGACGGGCGGTATCTTGGCGTCGTCTGCACTCAACCCGCCGGCTTCAACATCATCCGACTCTTCGAGGTCGCCACGGGCCGTCCCGTCGGTCCGGTTCTGAAGCACAAGAACAACAACGTGTTCAGCGCGAGCTTTAGCCCCGACAGCCGGATGCTGGTGACCGGCTCGGGCGACAATACGGCCCAGCTCTGGGCCGTCCCCGGCGGCGAGCCCCTGGCCCGGCCGCTCGACCTCCACCGTAACGTGAGCCTCGTCGCGTTCGCGCCCGACGGGCGATCGCTGGCCACTCAAGACGGCCACCTGGTCCGCCTCTGGGCGCTGCCCGAGGAGGGGGTGCCGATGGTTCGCCTGCCCCTGGACGGCAGCAGGTCGTTCGCCGCGCTCAGCTCCGACGGCGCGCTCGCGATCCCGACAGGAATGAGCTATTCACCCGCTCTTCGAAGCACGAGGTCCCATCGCGTCGCGACCGGCCGACCGGCCGGGCCGCCACTTCGCCCCGGCGGGCTGATCGTCGACGCGGCCTTCTCGCCCGACGGGCGATCGGTCGCCATACTCGACGCACGCGAGGGCCGATCGAAGGAGGGGCAGGAGGTCGTCGTCTGGGACTGGGCGAGCGGCCGGCAGGGATGGCGGGCGGCGCTGCCCTCCGAGCCCCGGAGCCTGTCCTACCGCCCCGACGGGCACCGCCTCGCCGTGCTCTGCGGCGGCAGTGAGTTGCTGCTCTTCGACCCCGCCGACGGCCGCGAGGCCCTCCGCTGGCGCGCCCACGACGCCGAGTCCACCTCCCACTGGATCAACAATGGCGAGGTCGGCTTCAGCCCTGACGGCCGGAGTGTGCTGACCTGGGGGATGGGGTTTGACGCCCGGGTCTGGGAGGCCGACACGGGCCGCCTGCGCTACCCGCCCCTGCGCCACAGGTTCAAGTGCCACGATGTCCAGTTTTCCCCGGACGGCCGGCTCATGGCACTCGCCTCCTACGACGGCTCGGTCCGGGTTCGGGATCTCGCGACGGGGGCCGTGGTCTCCGAGCTTCCCGCGCATCCGGACAATGTGTTCTCCGCCCGCTTCAGCCCCGACGGGCGGCTGCTCGTGACGGCCTGCCGCGATCGCACGGTCCGGGTCTGGGACTGGCGGGCCGGCCGGCTGGTCTGCCCGCCGTTCGAGCACGCCGGCGAGGCCTTCACCGCGACCTTCACGCCGGACGGGCGCTGGGTGCTCTCGGCGAGCTACGATGGTACCGCATGCGCCTGGGACTGGCGGACCGGCCATCCGGTCACCCCGCCCCAGCCGATGGGGGGCCATGCCTTGAGCCTCGCCATGACCCCGGATGGCAAGCACACGGTCGTCGGCGGGTTCCTGGACGCGCTGGCCGTGCTCGACCTGGGCGACCTGGCCTCAGGCGACAAAGACGCCGACCCGGATGCGCTCTGCCGCTGGGCCGAACTGCTCGCCGGCCAGCGGCTCCACGAGGGGGGCGGCACGGTCAACCTTTCGGCCGACGAGTGGCTCGACCGCTGGCGTGCGTTCCGCTGGCAATCGCTCGCCACCGCCATCGACGGGCCCCACGTCGACCTCGGCGCCGGCACGAGCGACAGGGCGGGAGGTTCCGACACGAGCGCCGAGTCCCGCGTGGTGGTTGGGCGAGACCGCACTGTGCCGTGACCCGCGGGCCGCCTGGAGGCCGACTCGCTGGTCCTCGACACGGCTGTCTCGGCCAACGCGTTCGCACCTTGAGTGCGATGCGGTGGAATTCAGAAACAGGGTTGGAGAATCTCCCTATAGCGAAAATGCGCGATCTGGGATATATTTTTCCCCATCGTCTATGACAGGGAATATGGAAATTTGGGTGATCTGGACAGATTTTGAGAAGAGGAGGGCGAGTTGCGAGGGTCCGAAATGGCGAGGGACGCGAGTAGCCGCACTCGCAAGTTGAAGCGCCCCGTCGAATCGATGAACGACGCCGAGGAAATCCGACGGATCGGGGCCATGCCCAAGGAAGTCGGCGTCCTCCTGATCGTCGCGGGGATCGGCGGACTTCTGCTGCCGGGCCCCGTCGGGACGCCATTCCTGGTCCTGGGTGGGGTGGTCCTCTGGCCAAGGACGTTCCGGTGGCTCGAAGAGTTCCTCGAGCGGCGGTTCCCCCGGCTCCACCACCAAAGTATGCTGCAGATCACACGATTCCTCGACGATCTGCAGCGGCGTTACCCGCTCGAGAAGTGACGCCGCGCCGCGGGGCGGTTGCTCCCGTCGACACACGACCCCTTCGCCGATTACGACCTTTCTCGGAGGAATACCCATGGACCTTCTGCTCACGACCCTCCTGACCTCTCCGATCCTGGGCGGCGTCGTCGGGACCGTCTTCGCCCTGACGCTCCTGGGGCTGTTAATCGCGCTGTCGGTCTTCGCGGGGCTGTACTACTCCGTCCCGCGGATATTGCTGAAGTGGTTGTGCCGCCAGGCGATCCGGGTCCGGTAACTGCCATCGAGTCCCCCGCTCGACGAGATCGCTCGTACCCTCCGATTCCATTGACTAAATCGCCACTGTTCGGCGCGGGTCTCCTGACCCCGCCGGAGTGCCTGACCGAAGGTCTCCTTACCCTGCTGACCAGCCCGACCAAAGGTGTTCCGCGCTCATCGTAGGCCCTGTCATCAAAGGCATTTGTGCTCGCAGAGCACACTCCGAAGAAAGGAGACCTCCGGTCGAGCACTCGTGCGGGGTCAGGAGACCCGCGCACAACAAAGGCCCTTCCGTCTCTGCACGACAGCACCGTTTCGCCCTTTATTCAATTTTTTTTCGACAGCTACGGCTCCAAATGGCGCATGGAAGAGTGGAACCGACTGGTTGTACCCGATCGGAGCACCATTCCATGTCGCTGGACCCGAAGCGCGTGCAGGCCGTTTTCCTCGAGGCTGCAAACTACCTTGACCTCGCGGAGCGCGGCGAAATCCTGGATCGCGAATGCATGGGCGAAACCGAACTGCGAAAGCGGGTCGAGGCACTCTTGAAGGCCCACGACCGATCCGATGAAGATCTTCGTTTCTTTCTCATCTGCCATGCCGGTTGCGGGCTGCCCGGCCTGAGTGGCGGCGCCATCGACCTGGACTTGAAGGCCGGTCCCGGGCATTCCGGCACTGATCTGCCCGCGGCATCAAGAGTCCATGATGATCGAGAGCCCGGCCCGGATTCACCCCATCGGTGGAATTCGAAACACGGTTGAAGAGTTTCATGATAGCGAAGATGCGCAATCTGGGATAGACTTTTCCTCAAGATGACGTCCAGATTCTCTGTCTGGCGAACACCCGGACGCCTTCTCGCGGGCACGCCGGAAACGACTCGACACCTTGAGCTGGTCTTGCCAAGACTTCATTGAGGCCGACACCAATGAGCTGTACCGATCTTGCCGTCTCGTTCCCGGCTCGTGGGGTCATTCGACTCTCCAGCCATGCCCTCTTCGGCGATACCGATAGCCCGACTTGCCGACGTCACGATCACGGTGGGCGACTCCCCCCGTGCGGAACTCCGTTACTGCCCAAAGACCTGGACTCTAGAGAGCGTCGTCAACCGAGTCGCCTCGTTCCTGAGACAGGCCCCAGAAGCCAACGGTCACGCCACCGCTAACGGACATGCCGCGGCCAATGGAGATGCCGCGGCCAACGGACACGCCGCGGCCAACGGACACGCCGCGGCCAACGGACACGCCGCCGCCAACGGTCATGCCGCCGCCAACGGACATGCCGCGGCCAAAAGAACCGTGACCAAAAGAGCCGCGGCCAACGGTCACGCCACCGCCAAAAGAGCCGCGGCCGGAGGCCGGGTCGTCCCGCACACAGAGGACGGTGGGCCGCGTAGACCTTCGACGGCCGCCCTGACGGTGGCGCGGAACCGCGCCGGGGTCGTACGCTACTCGCGCCCCATCGTGGCCCCGACGGGCTGGCACGTGAAGCTCGACGGACCTGGCCGGCTCCGCCTGAAGAACCCGGTTCTCTACCGCAAGAACGACCTCTGCCAGGCGATCGAACGGGAGTTGATGACCATCCTGGGGGTCGAGAAGTACAAGACCAGCTCGATCAGGTGCAGCGTGCACGTGGACTACGACCCCCGGGAACTAACCCGTGACCAGGTGGTCGAGATCCTCGACTTCGCGCTGGACAATACGGAGCACCCGACCAAGCTCGACAAGCTCGACCTCCACCTGCCGATCTGCACCGCTTCGCTCCCCCTGGCGGCGGCGGCCCAGTTCGCGTTTCCGCCGCTGTTGCCCGTGGCCGCGGCGGCGTTTGCCTGTACGTCGATCCCGACCTTCAAGGAGGCGCGGCGCGTCCTGTTCAAGGAGAAGCGGCTCGGGGTCGACGTCCTGGACGCCATCGTCGTCGTCGGTTGCCTCGCGACGATGGAGATCTTCCCGGGGGCCGTGCTCTGCTGGTGCCTGAGCTTCGGTCGCGTGCTGGTCAAGCGGACTCAGGACAATTCCAAGAAGCTGCTGCTGAACGCATTCGGCAAGCAGCCGCGGTACGTCTGGCTCTACCGAGACGGCGCCGAGGTCCAGGTGTCGCTTGACAGGCTCCAGAAGGGCGACGTGATCGTCGTGAACACAGGCGAGGTGGTGCCGGTCGACGGCCACGTCGTGGAGGGCATGGCGATGATCGACCAGCACGCCCTCACCGGCGAGTCGACGCCGGCCGAGAAGGGGGTGGGCGACCGCGTGTTCGCCTCCACGGTGATGGTCGCCGGCAAGGTCTTCGTGTCGGTCGAGACCTCGGGAAGCGACACGGCTTCGGCCAAGATCAGCCAGATCCTCAACGACACGGCCGGCTACAAGCTGGCATCGCAGCACAAGGGCGAGCGGCTGGCCGACAAGGCGGTGATCCCCACGCTGGCCGTCGGCGCGGTCGGCATGGCCGCGATGGGTCCCGCCGGCGCGGTGGCCGTGCTCAACAGCGACTTCGGCACGGGCATCCGGATGGCCGCGCCGCTGGCGATGCTCAGCTCGCTGGCCCTCTGCGCCAATAAGGGTATCCTGGTCAAGGACGGTCGGGCGCTGGAGCTGATGAACGAGGTCGACACCGTCCTCTTCGACAAGACCGGGACCCTGACCCGCGAGCGCCCCGAAGTCGGCCGGGTGATCGCGGCCAAGGGGTTCGCACCGGACCAGATCCTGGGTTATGCCGCAGCCGCCGAGCGGAAGTTCCACCACCCGATCGCCCTGGCGATACTGCACAAGGCGCAGGAGCTGAACCTTTCCCTGCCGCCGACCGACGAAACGCAGTACAAAGTCGGTTACGGGATCACCGTGCACGTCGATGGTCACACGATCCGTGTCGGCAGCAATCGGTTCATGGAGATGGAAGGAATCGAGCTGCCGGCGCATATCCGGGAGGGCCTCGACCTAGCGCACCGCGAAGGCTACACAATGGTCATGGTGTCCGTCGACGATCGGCTTGGCGGGGCGATCGAGCTCCAGGCGGCGGTGCGGCCCGAGGTGAAGGAGATCATCGCGGGCCTGCGGAAGCGCGGAATCAAGCACATCGCGATCATCTCGGGCGACCACGAGGCACCGACCAGGAAGCTTGCCGAGACGCTGGGCATGGACCGCTACTTCGCCCAGGTGCTGCCCGCCGACAAGGCGGACTACGTCGAGAAGCTACAGAACGAGGGCTGCAAGGTCTGCTTCGTCGGCGATGGCATCAACGACTCGATCGCTCTGAAGAAGGCCAACGTCTCGATCTCGCTACGGGGGGCTTCGTCGATCGCGACCGACACGGCGCATATCGTCTTCCTGGAGGAGGGGCTGGCGAAGCTCTGCGAGTTGCGCGATATTGCCCGTGCCCTGGACCACAACGTCAAGCGGAGCTGGTCGATGATCCTGGTCCCGAACATTGCATGCATTGCGGGGGTGTTCACGATGGGGTTCGGGATCATGGCTTCGGTCGTCACCAACAACGTTGCCGCGCTGGCCGCCCTGGGTAACGGCGTGCTCCCGCTACGCAAGGTTGCACAGATCGAGGCTGAACGCCGTCACCGGCTGGAGATGACCCAAACCCATGCGATGGAAAGAAACGCTCTACACGCGCCGGCTGCGTCGGCCGATCGACGGGCCGACGCGGACCGCGATCGCCAACGAGTACTCGCGGCGTCGGCATGAGTTCCCCGTGCCGACCGAATTTCAATCGATTGCGCCCGACCTCGGGCTCTGAAGTCGTTCGATCTCTTGAAACGGATCCAGCACCCATGCCAGACAAAAAAACGAAGGATTCCGGTTCCGCCCGACCGATCGATCTGGACCTGAAGACCCGCCACACGGCCGGGCCTCCGGACCATGATATGGATCGGTTCCACATCTTCCTGATCGACACGGGCTGGAATACGGGCGTCTCGAAGCTGGTGCGCTCGCACTTGCCGATCTTATTCGAATATCAGAGCCACGCCAGTTTCTACCTGCTCACGCCCGGGCAGTCGGTTGAGATCCTCAAGCGCTCGCCGGAGTTGATCGGTCGCGATCCGACCGTCCTCGTGTACGATCTCCACGCCCCCGCTGGCCGCGAGCATGGCAACTATCGCGGATTTCACCTCAGTCTCGGCCGATTCAAGCACCCGGAACAGGCGTTGTCCCGGCTCCAAGAGTTCGTCCGTTTTTTCATGTCGCACCGGTCCGCCGCTGCTCTGGATGCCGAGGTCCGGCGAGAACTGCATCGCGAGGGGGCCAGAGGCATGATCAAGGTCCTCCGCGAGGCATCTGTCGAATTACTCTGACGACCCAACTCACGAGTCCTTCTTGAGGAGAAGCCGATGAACGAGGAAATCTCCATCATGCCGATCGTGGTCGGTGCCTTGGCTGTGCTCTACGTCGGTTACGAGATCGAGAGACGCCGCCACCAGTTGCGCGAGACGTTCAACGTCTTCGACAAGCGGGAAAGCACGATCGCTGAGACCTTGGAGCTCATGGTGCAGAGCGGCCAGCTCAGGCCGTATGTACCCGGCCAGTCGAGCTGAACTCAGGCGGGAATCTGAACGAGGCATGCAGCAGCTCGGTCGTTTCCTGGATGACCTGGAGCGGCGTTACCCCTGATCACCGTCACGACCCGGCCAGGGCGGCTGATGGCGGTTCCCGCGGCTCCGCCACCAAAGTATGCTACAGATCACAGGATTCCTCAACGATCTGGAGCGGCATTACCCGCTCGAGAAGTGACGCCCCGCCGCGGGGCAGTTGCCCCCGTCGACACCCGGTCCCTTCGCCGGTTACGAACTTTCCCCACGTCGGGGGTAGTTGTGGGCGTCCCGCGTCCCTCGCCGGCTAAACCGTCGCCTTCCGCGCCGCCGGACTGGACCTCGACACGTCTTTCCCGGCCGACCTGTCCGTTCCTTGAGGGCGACGTGGCCGGCACCACTTCGTCCTCCTTCCTCGGGGTCCTCGCCGCCCTTCCACTCGGGCGCGACGGCGCCATTTTTGATTTCTTTCGATTTTTTTCGACAGCGACAGCCGCAAACGGCGCATGGAATAGTGGAATGGGCTGGTTGTACCCGACCGGAGCACAATTCCATGCCGCTCAACCCGAAGCGCTTGCAGGCCGTTTTGCTGGAGGCTGCAAGCGATCACGACCCGTACCGCGCCCCAATCCCGGACCGCGAACGGAACGAGAAGTGATATGCCACCCGATCGCATCAGTGGAGGCCATCGGCCGGGAGCCCTGCCGATGCCGTCTGATCCCGCAATTCGCCGGTCCCTGAACGGGATCCTTTCACGCCTGCGGCCGGCGGGGATGTCCGTCGTGGCGTCGACCCAGGCGGTGGGCTGGAAGAAGATCCACGGCGTGATCACGGCAGGGCGACTGCACGACTTCTTCGACTACTCCGCACCGTTCCACGTCGTCGCGTTCAGCCTCAAGGGTGCCACGACGGTCGAGTGGAAGCGCGGGGCACGATTCTCGCGATTCCACGCCCAACCTGGGGAACTGCTCATCACGCCGTTGGGAGAGGGCAATTCCATCCGTCAACCCCATCCGAACGAGGCGTTCAGTTGCTGTCTCAGTCCGGCCCGTTTGCAGTCACTCGCCGAGCAGGAGTGGAAACCGCACGGACAGACGATCGAGATCTTGGCAGGCCATCACCGCGACGCTGAGTTGTGGACACTGGGCGAACGGCTCGCCGCGGCGCTCCGCTCACCGATCCCAGGCTCGCGCCTCTTCGCGGAGACCCTCGTCACCCAGATCGCGATCAAGCTCTTGTGGGACTACTCGTCCCTGCCTCGCCGGCTGCTAACACCGGCCGAGAAGCTGGCCGATCCCCGGTTCCGCAAGGTAATCGATTACCTGCACGGCTCGTTCGGGGAGGAGATCTCGCTGGATGGGCTCGCACTGATCGCAGGCCTCAGTCCTGGCTATTTCCTCCACACCTTCAAGCAGACCACGGGGCGAACGCCCCACCGCTACCTGACCGAGTTGCGGATCGCCAAGACGTGTGAGCTCCTTCAAAACCCTCACCTGTCGATCGTGGACATCAGCCTGGCCGTCGGCTTCTCGTCGCAGAGCCACTTGACGACGGTCTTCCGCCGCGTCATGAAGACGACCCCGGCTGCCTATCGCGAAATAGTCCTCGGGCTGCGTCCTCCCTGACCAAAACCATGCGCCAGGACTCCGCAAACAACCTTCTCCACGAAAAAAAGAAAACTCAAAACAGAGATTTTTTGAAAGATAGATTGAGTTGTCTGGGTAAACCAGGTGTACTGTATCATTGAGATTACTCGCCACCGATTCTTCTGCCGTGAGATCAGCCGATGTCCAAGACGCGAGTTGTTACGATCCAAGCCCCGTCGGGATCCGCGGCAGGCTTCGTGGATCTTGTGAGCAAGGCCGCGCGGGATGGCGCCGCGGATGCCCGCGAGGCCGCGATCCGTACCTGGAGCGCGACCAGCCAGTTCGCATCCCGGGTCGTTTACAGCACCTGCTACACGGTTTCCTACGGCGTGGTTTTGCCCGCGGTATTCGTGACCCATTCGATACCGCGGAACAACGCGGTCGTTCAGGGCTTGGTCGACGGAGCCCAGGACGCGATTCACAAGGTCGATCAACTCCGAAGTAGATAGAACGAAATGGGCGTGCCGGCCCTCCGCCGGCCTGAGCCGCCGCCAAGAGACTGTGTCCCGACGATTTGCCCATCACTCGTTCGCGATTGACGGGGAACGTGGATTCTGCGCGCCCGGGCGCATTGCCCACGCGTCGTTTCCGCTTCCAGATGATTCCGCCTGGGTATGGACCCAGGCATGGTCAGCCCGATTGAGGAGCGTTCCGTTGCACCCGCTTGTGGATGAGATCGCCTCGATCGCCCAGGTCTTCCTGATCAACGATGATCCTCGCCTGCAGCCAGGTGATCGTGGTGCTCATGAACCGCTTCCGCTGGGTCGCCTTCGCGGGGGCCGGCGTCCTGGCCCTGACCGCGGCCGGGATGGTGCGGCACGACCTGGAGTCGGTGAGCCTGCTGTCGTCGATGTCGATAATCCATGTGCGGTTCACGCCGTGGGCCGACTGGGCCCTCCGCGGAGTGATCATCGGAGCGTGCCTCACTTCCGGATTCTGGTGGCCGAGACGCCGGGAGGTCGAGCCGATCTGAACAGGACAGTCGCCCCCTTGCGATCGAGATCGAGGCGGCCGGCGATCTCCAGGCGGTTGATCCGTGAGCGCACAATGGAACCATAACCCCCTTGCCCTTCCAACACTGATTGCAACCAACCATCTCGAGAGGTTTTTTCCCATGGCAAAGACACCGGCCGCCAAAGCGTCGTCGCCTGATCCGATGAAGACCGTCGCGGACGCGTTAGACAAGGCCTTCAAGGCCGCGAAAGGTGGTACCGCGGACGCAAAGACAGCCGTGGGAAAGGCACTCCCCGCCGCGGGCCGTTTTCTCTCCCGGTTTGTTTACACCACGTCCTACACGTTTTCGTACGGGGTTGTATTCCCAGCGGTGATCATCGCCAAGTCGATTCCCGCGAACAACGCGGTCGTGCATGGATTTGTCGACGGCGCGCGCGCCGCGAGTGACACGGTCGACCAGTGGAAACACCGTCAACTGGAACCACCCGCCGAGCCACCGGCTGAGCCACCTGTCGAGCTGCCTGTCGAGCTGCCCCCATCACCTGCTAGCAAGCCGCGCCCATCGCGTGCCAGATCGAGTAAAGGGAAGCCGAAAACCGCGAAGTGAAGGGAGCACACGAGCTTTTCACCAGCCCAGTGCGATGGACCGCTCGGCGCGGTATCTTCAGAAGATGTCCACCGCCGCGATGGACAACATCCGGCGAGCGTGAGACAAACCGGTCTCGCAGTCGTAGGCGTAGGGGTTCCGGGCGAATATGAATCCAACCGTCTTGGCCATGAAGCGCCCGATCACGACCCTGATGCTGGTCGTGGCCCTGATCGCCGGCGGCATCTACGCCCTCATCACGATGCGTGTGGATATTTTCCCTTCGCTGAACGTCCCGAAGATCTACGTCTTCCTCGATTACATTGGCATGAGTCCCGACCAGATGGAGGGCTTCATCGTCAACGAGCTCGAGCTGTATTTCCAGTACGTCGATGGCATCCGGGATATCAATACACGGAACATCCAGCAGGTGGCCTTGTGCGAGCTCTCGTTCTTCCCCGGCACCGACATGGGCCAGGCGATGGCCCAGGTCGTGGCGATGTCGGACCGGGCGATGTCGTGGATGCCCAAGGGGACCTTGCCGCCGATGATCATGCGCATGGACGCCGGCAGCGTCCCGGTCGGCTACCTGGTCTTTGAGAGCGAGGTGACCACGCTGGGCGCGATGGGCGACCTGGCGCAGAACATCATCCGGCCGCTGGTGCAGAAAAATGTCCCCGGCACGGTTGCGATCTCGCCGTTCGGCCCGAACATGCGGTCGATCGTCATCAATGTCGATCCCCAGAAGCTGCTCGACTACAACCTGACTCCAGAGAAGATCATCGATGCCCTGGCGACGGGGAACACCGTTATCCCCGCGGGGAATGTCTACATCAAGGACTCGATGCCGGTGGTCGCCAACAACGCCACGGTGGTCGATATCCAGAAGCTGGGGGACATCCCGCTCAAGCTGGAGAGGAACGTCTACCTGCGCGACGTGGCGACCATCCACGACGACGTCGACATCACGTATGGATACGCGCTTGTCAACGGCAAGAAGTCGGTCTATCTGCCGATCATCAAGAAAGACACGGGATCGACCTTGACCGTCGTCGCCGACGTCCACAAGTCGATGCAGCTCTTCCGGGACGCCGTCCCCAAGGACGTCACGGTCAAGTTCGAGTTCGACGAATCGCCCACGGTGGTGGCGGCGGTCAGGAGCGTGGCCACCGAGGGGTTGATCGGCGCTGGCTTGACCGGCCTGATGATCCTGCTTTTCCTGGGCGACCCGAGGAGCGTGATCGTCGTGGTGTCCAACATCCCGCTGGCGCTACTGGGGTCGGCATGCGGGCTGTGGATGACGGGCAACACGATCAACATCATGTCGCTGGGCGGAATGGCGCTGGCGATCGGCATCCTGGTCGACGAAGCGACGGTGACGATCGAGAACGTGCACGTGCAAATGCGACACACGCCGCACGTCGCCACGGCGGTGCTGCACGCGAGCAACGCCACGGCGGTGCCGCGGCTGCTGGCCTTGCTGTGCATCCTGTCGGTGTTCATTCCGGCGTTCATGATGACCGACCCGCTGCGGTCGCTTTTCATGCCGTTGACCTTGGGCGTCGGGTTCGCCATGATCTCGTCGTACCTGCTCTCGAGCGCGTTCGTACCGATCCTGTGCGTGACCCTGCTGAAGCACCACGCGGGGCATGGCGCAGGTAAGCCCGGGCTGTTCGACCGATTTCTCAAGGTCTACGGCACGGCGGTGGGCTGGTTCGTCCGCCTGCGCTGGTTGACCGTCCCGATCTATCTCGGAGCATGCGCACTGGTGCTCTCGGTGGTGGGGTTACAGGTCGGCAGGGAGTTGTTTCCCCAGATCGATTCGGGGGAATTCGTGCTGCGGTTCCGGCCGCCGTCCGGCTCGAACTTCGAGCTGACCCGGGAGATGGCGATCAAGTGCCTCGAAGAGATCGAGCGCGAGGCGAAGCCCGAAAACATCGCGATCACGATGGGCTACGTCGGCCAGGTCGCGCCGAACTTCGGCATCGACAACATGGTCCTGTTCATGCGCGGGCCCGACGACGGCCAGTTGCGGGTCGCGCTGACCGAGGCCAGCGGGATCAAGCTCGATCAATTTCGCGAGCGGCTCCGCGAGGTCCTTCCCGACAAGGTGATCCCCTGGCTGGAAGAGCGGCTGGTGCAGGGAGGATTGTCGAGGTCGGAGGCGCAGCGGCAGGCCAAGACGTCGACCTTCGGCTTCGAGCCGGGCGACATCGTGACGGAGGTCATGAGCTTCGGCGCGTCGACGCCGATCGCGATCCGGATCGTCGGCACTGACCTGAAGGTGGTGCGGCAGCACGCGGAGAAGATCGCCGCCAACATGAGGCGCATCCGCTTCCTGCGCGACGTCACGTTCGAGCAGGCGCTCGACTACCCCACCGTCGAGGGCGAGATCGACCGCGAGAAAGCGGGGCTCTCCGGTGCCAAGGTCGAGGACGTGCGCAATGCGCTGGTCATGGCAACCGCGTCGACGCGGTTCGCCTCGCTCAACTACTGGATCGACGTGAAGACGGGCTTCGACTACCTGGTGCAGCTTCAGGTGCCGCCGTTGCGGATCGACAAGCCGGAAGACGTCGAGACCTTGCCGGTGGATTCGGTCAACCCCCTGGTCAACCTGATGATCCGCGACGTGGCGATGGTTCGCAGGGGCGTGCGGCCGGGCGAGATCGACCGCGACATGTCGCAACGCTACCTGACCCTGACCGCGAACGTCGAGGGCGAGGACATGGGCCGGGCGTCGCGGCAGGTTGCCCAGGCGCTCAAAGCCGCAGGGAAGCCGCCCCGCGGCGTGCGGGTGGAGACCATGGGTCAGCTCCCGCCGATGGACGAAATGTTCTATTCGCTGGGGATCGGGCTAGGGGTCGCCGTGTTCGTGATCTTCGTGCTCCTGACCGCCTACTTCCAGTCGCCCCGGCTGGCCTTGATATCGATCGGCGCCGTCCCGGGAGTCCTCGCCGGCATCGCGGTCATCGTGGTCGACCGCACGGACATCGTCCGCATCTTCGTCGACATCCCGGAGCAGGACGCCAACTACGTCCACATCGGCTCCAAGGCGACCGTGCTGGCCAAGGCGTACCGCGACCAGCCAATCCCCGGCACCGTCACGCGCATCTCGTGGGCGCTGAACCTGAAGAGCCGCACGCTCCGCGCCGAGATCGACCTTCAGAACCCCGGCAGCCAGCTCTTGCCCGGGGCTTACGCCTACGTCAATTTGATCATCGAGCGGCCTCGCGTGCGGGCGCTGCCGGAGTCGGCGCTGACCTACAGCGGCGACAAGGCCTCCTACTGGACGCACGAGAACGGGCATGCGGTGCGCACCGAGGTGCAGACGGGGGTCAGCGACGGCGAGTGGATCGAGGTCACCAATCGCCGCCTCCCGCCCTCCGAGGCGGCGCCCGACGGCGCATATCCCTGGGTGCCGATCGACGGGACGGAGCAGGTGATCCTGGGCGACCTGTCGCTCCTCACCGACGGCGCACCGGTGGAGGTGGCCCCGGCGACGGAGGCGACGAAACTCGCGAGCGAGACTCCCGCGCCCGATCATGGTCCTGACCCTGTCGCAAGGTGAGGAGATCCGTGATGCGCCGTGTCATCTTGTGTGCCATTTCGGATCGTCCGGCCAGCGTGCGCCGGCCGGTGTTTTTGCTCGTTTTCGGTCTCCTGGCCGCCCTGGCGGCGCCGGGCTGCCGCCACCAGGCCGAGACCCACGCTCCGAGCGTCAGGGAGCCCCAGACCGTGCGGCTGATCCAGCCGCGGGCGCGGACCATCGTCCGGGTCATTGGGCAGCCCGGCTTCATCGAGAGCTACGAGCGCTCGTCGGTCTATCCGAAAATGAACGCCTACATCCTGAAGTGGATCGTGGACATCGGCGACAGGGTGAAGAAGGGCGACGTGCTCGCAACCCTCTTCGTGCCGGAGCTGGTCGCGGAATATGGGACCAAGAAGGCGACCGTCGTGCTCGACCGGGAGCGGATCGCGCTGGCCAAGGAGGTGGTGGAGGTGGCCAAGGCGGACGTCAAGGCGGCCGAGGCGAGCCTCGAGGAGGCGCGGGCGGAATTCGCCGGCGACCAGGCCGAGGTCGAGCGCTGGGACTCGGAGGTCAAGCGGCTCCAGGGCGAGGTCAACCGGGGCGTGGTTACGCCCCAGGATCTCCTCCAGTCCACCAATCGGTGGAAGGCGTCCATCGCCGCGCGGCAGGCGGCGAAGGCGAATGTCATGAAGGCGGACGACGAGCTGCTCGCCCGGCGGGCCGCGCTCGCAAAGGCCGAGATCGACGTCAGGGTCGCCGAAGCCGACCTGAAAGTGGCCGAGAGCGAGGAGAAGCGGCTCAAGGTCTGGGTGGACTACCTCGTACTGCCCGCGCCGTATGACGGCGTGATCGTGGCCCGCAACGCCAATACCTTCGACTTCGTCCTGCCCGCCAGGGGCGACCCCTCGGCCCTCAGCCGTGCTCCGTACCTGTCGCCCTCTGGTAATGCCGCGCCGATCTACGTGGTCGACCGCGTCGACATCGTCCGCATCTTCGTCGATATCCCCGAGCAGGACGCCAACAACGTCCACATCGGGTCCAAGGCCACCGTGCTCGTCAAGGCTTACGGCGACCAGCCGATCGAGGGAACCGTCACGCGCACCTCCTGGGCGTTGAACATCAAGAGCCGCACGCTCCGCGCCGAGATCGACCTGCACAATCCCAACAGCCAGATCCTGCCGGGGATGTACGCCTACGCCAAGGTAAAGATCGAGCGGCCCGGCGTTTGGGCGGTGCCGGTGTCGGCGCTGATGCACATCGAGAAGACCGTCTTGCGCATCGGCGAGAAGACGTTCTGCTGGATGTACGAGGACGGCCACGCGAAACGGATCGAGCTGGAGACGGGGATCAGCGATGGCGAGTGGATCGAGGTCACCAATCGCCGGCTCCCGCCGGTCGCCGGCGCCGCGGACCACTGGGCGCCGATCGACGGGACGGAGCATCTGATCTTGGGCGACCTGTCGATCCTCGCCGAGGGCTCCCCTGTGAAGATTGCCGAGACGCCGGCGGCGACGAAGGTTGCGAGTGCGACGCCTGAATAGGCGTCGGACCTGTACCCGCTCGGGCGCGTTTTGAAGTTGCGCTTTTTTTGATGTCGCCCCGAAGGGGCAGCGACATGCCAGCCCAGGGCAACGCCCTGGGATCCGGATAACATGATGACCCCTGCCCTGAAAGGGCGGAACATGGTGTTCAAGCCGAGTGGTACCGCTCTTGATTTACCATTGAGGCAGGGAGCCTGTCCTTGTTACGCCCCTTCAGGGCTCTGCTGATTCGTGTCGTTTGTCTGTTCCCAGGGCGTCGCCCTGGGTTGATATGTTACTGCCCCTTCGGGGCAAAGACGCAAAGACGCAACTTCAAAACGGGCACCTTGGGCCCTGCTGAATCTTCCGCGGTCCGCTCCCGAAGGTGATTGTGTGGATCACCATCAGGGCACGATGTGGCCGATCTCGCGGGCGGGCTCCTTCTCGACAATCTTCTTGACGAGGACGGGACCCGGCGCGAAACGGAGGGCCACCTTCATGGCTGAGCTATGGGCCCGGTACACCCCAATGATCTCGGACCCCTTGATCACGACGTACTTGCCGCGGTCCCGCAGCAGCGTGTCAAGGTTGTCCCTGTAGGAGGTCAACTCGGCCAAAAGATCTTCCTTCCCGTTTAGCATCGCTGGGTCGAATTCCCGCCAATTGAAGACCAACTGCTCAGCCTTGTTAACGCTGACCCGCTCCATCGGTTTCTTTACCATGGTCCCGACCTCCGGGGTCGTCGCGAATCACTTGAAATTCCATCCCATTATGGACCGCCGCGGTCCCGATCCGCAATCGGACAAGCGATTCGTCAAGCTTCGATTCACGCGTAAACATGACCGACGAGACAACGGCCACGACAAGTCTCCAAAGAAGAGCAAGATTAGGAGGAAGATTACGAGTAGGAAGATGATGAAGAGCACGATCAAGATTAAGAGTAGGATCTCATGCACGCGCCTGTCCTGCTCTTGCTCGTGCTCTTGCTCTTAGTCCTCTTCCAAATCTTACTCTTCATCGTACTCTTTCTCTTATGAGCGAGCCGCTCGTCAACCCGTCAATCGCAGATTGACAGGCCACTAGCCGGCTAGCGCGTTGCCGGCGGTGGCCCGTTGCCGACCGGGGGCAAGTAGCCAGGCCGCTCGGTGTCCACCGGCACGAGATCGCCGGGCGGCCGCAGGTTCGCGAGTTCGCGGGCGGGGTAGCCCAGCGCGTGGAAGAGCTGGAACTGCGCCCGGTTGTATTCGGCGACCGTGGTGAAGTACTCGTCGAAGGCCGTCTTCAAACACTGGAGTGCGTAGACCACTTCCTGCGGCCGGAACACCACGCTCAAGACATCGCCGAACCGGGTGGTCTGTCCGAGGCCGTCGTAGTTCCCGTTGAAGGCGATGATTGACGAGCGCAAGGAGCGATCGGCCTGGCCGACCCGGGCCGCCGCCGACTGGAGACGTGCCTGGGCCTCGGTCACTTCCGCCGCCACCATGTCCTGAGTGTTGTAGAGCGAGGTGATGGCCTCCGACTGCGCACCGCGCTGCTGCTTGACCCGCGCGAGGTTCCCAATCCCAAAAGCATCGAGCTGCCAGATGAGCTGTAAGCTTACGTCCAAACGGCCGGTCCACTGATTGAGGCTGCTGTTGGGGCCGAGGCTGAAGATCCCGGCTTGGGTTAACATGCCGCCCGGGTCCTGGAAGCCGCCGATCATGACGATGGGGAGCACCGGCCGCGCCTTCTCCCGGCGGATCCGCGCCTCCGCCGCCTGGACGAGCGCCTGCTGCGCGGCGAGCTCGGGGCGGTTGGTCAGCGCGATCTTCTGCAGGTCGTGGAGCGGCAGCGCGGGGTCGATCAAGGTGAGCTGGAGGTGATCGTGCTCCTGCGGGACGATGACCGCGCGGGGGTCAAGCCGGAGCACCTGGGTGAGGTCGGCGCTCTTGACCCGCCACGCTTCGCGCGCCCTTGTGGCTTGTTGCTCGAGGTCAGCGACCATGTTCCTGGCCCGATCGACCTCGATCCTGGGGACCAGGTCCCTGCTCAGGCGCGAGATCCGATCGACCAGGTCGTGCCCCCGCTCGACTGTGTAGAGGGCGCCGGCATACATGCCCCGGTACTGGTGGACCCGGAAGTAGGCATCGGCGGTCAGGAGCAGGGCGTCGTTCTTTGCCGCTTGGATGTCCACTTGTCGGGAATTCAAGACCTGCCGCGCGACCAGCGGCTCGAAGTAGGCATCAGTCAGATTCACCATCTGAAATAAACCTGGATTGGACACATTCAAGCCGCCGCCGGCGGAGAAATAGTTCACGCTCGGCGCGGTCATGATGCCCTTGTTAAAATCCGGGCCGCCGCCGTCGTGCCGAACATAATCGGCGCCATACATCAACGTAGGGACCCAGATGACCTTGGCTCGTGTGAGCTGTGCCTCGGCCACCCATACACCGGCCTGCGCGGCGGCCACGATCAGCGGCCGGGCGTCGGAGAGTCGCAAGGCGGTGGCGAGGTTGATCGGAAAGCGAAGGTCGGTCGGCTCCAGCGGCGCGGGCGCGAGCTTCACGGCCGGATCGCCGACCCCTGGCGCGCGGGCCGAAGCCGGCGCTGGCGAGGGCGATTGGCTCGCCAGCCGAAACGGACGCGGTGCCGGCAGCGGGGTCCGAGGCGCCGTTGACGCCGGCGAGGTCGATTCGCTTTCTCCTCACGCTCTTCTCGAACCTCGGGTACAATGCCACGTTGGTTCCATATCTCGGACCAATGTAGGGACTTTGAACGGGAGGAGTAACCGATGCGACGAGACACTTGCAGGGGAATCACACTGGTCGAGCTGCTGGTCGTGGTCGCCATCGTCAGTGTGCTGGTGGCTGTCCTGTTGCCGGCGGTTCAGACCGCCCGAGCCGCGGCGCGGGCGGCGAGCTGCGTGCACAACCTCAGGCAGATCGGTTTGGCATTGCACAATTACCACTCCGCCAACAACACATTCCCGATGAGCCAGACTCGCGGCGAGGGCCACGGCAACGGACACAGCGTGTTCACGGCGATTTTGCCGTACATGGGGGAGGTGGACGCTTACAACGCGTACAATTTCGACCTGGAGAACTGGCACGCCGCCAACCAAACGTCAGTCACCTACCGGATTACGACCTTTCTCTGCCCCGACAACCCCAACGTCGAGAACGTCCCGGCCGGCGAGGTGCGTTTTCCGGAGAGCCGCTCGACCTTCGCAATGACGCACTACGGCGCCAATTGGGGCGGTGGCCGCGGACCCTGGGGCGAAGACTTCGTCAAAAAGCAGGGGACCTACCTCGGCGTGATGATGACCGTCATCACCCCGGATGGGAAGGTGAAGGGTCCGGACGGCCGGCCGAGGGCTCGCAACGTCGGCTTCAAGGAAATCACCGACGGCGCGGGCTTCACCCTGGCGATGGTCGAGAAGCGCGACAGCTTCGGCTGGGCCGTCGGCGGATGGGGTGGCAGCGAGTTCGACGTCCACACGTCCCCAGTTTACGAAGGTAAGGATCCACTGGCCCGCAAGGTCTACAGCGGGTCGACTCACACCGATGGTTCCAACGGGCTATTCTGCGATGGCTCGGTCCGTCGCCTGCCCGCGCATCAATTCCGGAGGCTCTGGTATGCACTGATCACCCGCGCCGGTGGTGACGTCGTCAAGTTCGACGAGTGACGAGGTCGATTAGAAATGCCCGGCGAAATCGGAGCGGTGGGTCCTTGCGCTGGTGATCTCGTTGATTGCCGTGTTGGGCAGACCATATTTCGCGCCCTGGCCCACCTCGTTGCCCTGGCCATAGGCAACGATCCAATTCAGAGTGCGGGCGAACGTGGCAGGATCGTACTTCAGCCGAAGAAAGATCCCCGCTGGTCCCGGTATGGCTGTTGATGACCTGCCGCCCAAGTCGAACTGGAAGCCCCCGGCGACAAAGGATACCGGATAATACTTCTTGGTCAGAACGTAGAAGACGAGTATCTGACCCGGTTTCCATTGCTGATTACCCGTCAGAACGGGAAAGCCGGCGAAGGATCGCGGTTGATTCGTCATTCTTACGGTAAAACCGCTGCTGGCATTCCACGATACTGGTGCACGCGGAAGTAGGCGTCGGCCGTCATGAGCAGCGCGTCGTTCTTCGCGGTCTGGATGTCATTGTTACGGGCATTCAAGACCTGGCGAGCGACCAGGGGCTCGAAGATGACATCGGTCAGGGCCTGGATCTCCGACATGCCGGCACCGCCGTAGAAAAAGTTCACGCTCGGGGCGGTGAGGATGCCCTTGTTAAAATCCGGGCCGCCGCCGTCGTGCCGGATATAATCGCCGCCGAGGTTGAGCTGGGGAACCCAGAGGACCTTGGCCCGCGTGAGCTGCGCTTCGGCCACCCACACACTGGCCTGGGCAGCGGCCACGATCAGCGGCCGGGCGTCGGCCAAGCGCAAGGCGGTGGCGAGGTTGATCGGAAAACGAAGGTCGCTCGGCTCGAGCGGCGTGGGCTCCAGCTTCACCGCCCCGAAGTCGCTCCCCGACCGGGGTGGCGGGATTGACGCCACCGGCCGGGGCGGCGATCGGCGTCGAGGGCAGGGCTGGGATTGACGTCGCCGGCTGGCCCGGAGGCTGAGCGCGGCAGGGCAACGGCTCGAACCAATGGAGCAGCAGGGTCGCGAGGATGACTGTCGACCAGCCGGATCGCACCATCGGAGCGGCTCCTTCCCCTGTCCCTCCTGAACGGAACGCGCAGCGCAACCGCTCAGGCCTGGCGGTATGTAGGCTTTCATCGGCTTATCGCGGTAAGATTGTTGATGGCGAAAGCAGCGATTTTGAACGCGCCATTCTTATCTTCTTGCCGGGCCAAAGCTTGGATACGCGAGCAGCCCGCCGGGGATGGCCGCGAACCGGGCACGTTAACAAGGGCAGAGAGAGGGGCCGTAGGCCCCGCCACAGCACAGCAGCGGCCGATCTACGGTTTCTGGCTCCCTCTCCCGCGGGAGAGGGCTGGGGTGAGGGCCGAGCCGCACCGAGAGCCTCCCCCAGTTGCATCGCCCCATCCGCATCGTTTCTACAGAAGGAATGCCTTCGCCGATGAAGGTGGGAATCACGTGGATGATGAACTCGTCAATGGCAATGTAAGAGATGATCTTTCTCATATCCGCGTACGGCAATCCGTGATCGTCAGGCCGGCCCCGCTGGACTTCGCGACGATCCCTTGGTGTATCGCGGCTCGTAGAGCTGGACCGCAAAGCCGCCCGGCAGCCGGAAGTGGGTGACGAGGCCGTACCCCTGATCGACGACCGGTCCCGTGAATTCGACGCCGCGCGCTGCGAGGTCGGCAACCGTCTTTTCGATGTCGTCGCAGTAAAACGAGATGTCGTGAGTGCCGGACCGCTTGCCCTCGGCCTCGTCGGCGGGGTGGCAGCCCATGTCGGCCTCGGGCAGGTCGAAGATGAGCCAGCCGCCGCCCACGTCGGTGAACGGGAAGCCAATCTTGTCCCGGAGGAACGCGCGCAGGGCGTCGGGCTCCGAGGAGTAGAACATCGTGTGGACGCCGCGAATCATCGAATGCTCCTCTATCGCGTCACGAATCACGGATAGAAACTGGGGTTCGTGAGGACCTGTCCGCCGGGGTAAATGCCCAGGTATGCGTCGGCCTTCTCAATCGACTTGGCGTGGCCGTCGAGGTAAAGGACGTTCGAGCTCCCGTGCCGCTTCCAGGGGATCCACTTGTCGAGCGTGACCGTGCCGAGCCAGATATCGTAGTCGTCCTGCCTCGGGTCGGTGGCAGCGACGGGGTCGTTGATATTGGCGTCCATGACCGCGCCGTCCCGCTCGCTGAAGGCGACCAAATTCGACGTGCCGATCTCATATTGAAAGCGCGGGAACGACCAGCGCCCGTAGCGGATCGTCTTGTGGCTCAAGAGCGAGTTCATCAGGTAGCTGGTCCGGTTGGTGATCCCGTCCACCAGTCCGCTGGTCGGATCAACGTACGGCTTCACGATCGATGTGTCGGACATGCACCGGAAGATCTTGTCGTCGGCGATCTGAGTCCCCGCCTTGGCGATTGCTTCGTTCGCGAACGCGGGGTTGACGTAGGGCATGATCTTGTCTTCCCAGTAGATCTCGGCGAACGACTCGGCATGGCCGACACCAGACAGGCTGTCGGCGTCAAACGGGTGGTGCAAGAAGAACTGGCCGTTCCAGTCGTCGAAGTATTGCATGACCCCCAGCCCAATCTGGTGCAGATGGCTCTGGCAGTCCATTCGCCTCGCCGCCTCCCGCGCCGCTTGAACCGCGGGAAGCAACACGCCAACCAGGACCGCGATGATCGCGATGACTACCAGCAATTCGATGAGAGTGAACGCCCGGCGAGCCGTGCCGATCATGGCAGAAAATCCTGGGAGTATTTTGTCATGAGCCGGTATTACGAATACTCGAAGCATAATACTCGCGTATGCCGAATGCAAGGCAGTGGGGCGAGGCTCCGTTGGATCAGGAGCGACGGACCGCGTATCGCAGCTTGGCCGCCCTGGAACGTGGGTTGTCGCGCCTCTCCTCGGCGGTGGCACGGATGACTTCCGTTGCGATCGACGTATAGGTGCCGTCTTGGAGACCGTCTTTGAAGGCCGACTTCACCCGTCGATCCTCGCCGGAATGGAAGGAGAGCATGGCGGCTCGACCTCCCGGCTTGAGGCAGGATGGGAGGCTTCGGAGGAGCACCGTGAGCGATCCCAATTCGTCGTTCACGGCGATTCGAAGTGCCTGGAAGACGCGTCGCACCGCATCGTCTCCCGAGCTGACGGAACTTGGGGAGTGCCGCGCAACGCTCTCTTGCACGACCATGGCCAGCGATCGGGTGGAGGTGATCGGCCCGCGCGCGTGAGCGAGTAGGATCGCGCCGGCGAGCTCAGAGGCGTGAGGCTCATCGGAATTCTCGGCAAGGAGCTGGGCCAGGCGGGCCTCGTCCAGCGTCGACAACAGGTCCGAAGCGGTCCGTCCTCGAGATGGGTCCATCCGCATGTCGAGCGGGCCGTCAACTTTGAACGTGAAGCCTCGCGAGGGGTCGTCGATTTGCATCGAGGAGAGGCCGAGATCCGCGAGCAGCACATCCGCGCCGTCCGGCGCGACATCGGCGAGGAACCGCGCCACGCCCGCGAAGTTCATCCGCCGCACGATCACGGCGCCCGGGGGAAATCCGAGCGTACGCAAGCGTGCCTCGGTCCTGGCCAATTCGATCGGGTCGGCGTCGACGCCCAGCAGCCTGCCGCCGGGTTGCACGGCCGCGAGCAGCTCGCGGGCGTGGCCGCCGTATCCCAGCGTGCAATCCACCGCCACGGCCCCCGGTCGTGGCGACAGGACGTCAAGGATTTCTCGCATCATGATGGGCCGGTGCGTGCCGGCGGGCGTCCGCCCTCTGGCCAGCACTTTCGCCGCCTCATCCGGGTAGCGGCCCGGCTGGTGCTCCTTGTACTTCTCGTGGAACTGCCGCGGGTTCTTGCCGCAATAACGCGGGCGACGCCTGGGCTTTTCGGGTTCGGGGTCGATCATACGTTTCTAATTCTTCAGTTCCTTCTTTCAGTCTTCGTTCCGAGCACCACTCCTGATTCGTCGGATCTCGCTTCGGAAACTTATCCGAATGACAGAGCAAGCATTGAGTCTTGCCGCAGTCCCAAGCATCTTTCTTGCGGAAACGTCCTTTCTGTTGATCGCAATCACAATCAATCTGGTAGGGATCACGTCCCGGAACCCGAATGTAGTTGATGTTGCTCTCAACGTGTGAGAGGTAGTGTTTCCTCCACTCCCGATACGTTCTCGGGTACTCTTCGTGCCAACGTCTCATGTTTAGCTCCTGCATGGTAGCGCGCTCCCAGCACAACGACCATGCAAGGCCGACATTGTGCTGGGCTACGCGTGACCACGCAGCGAGCCCGAAATACGTTGGTCATGTCTTTTCTTTAAACTCCTCGTCAGGCGGGTGCCCCCCGATGCGATCGCCATTGCTCCAGGTGCTCGCGGGCGGCCGCCAGCAACTCCGCATCCTCCATGTTCCAGATTGCCTCGCTCGACAGGCCCCGAGCCAGGTACGAAAGGTTGGCCATGAGCTGGCCAAGCCGCACCTCCGGCACCGCCTCGCTCAACTCGGCCAGGACGTGCAGGACCTCCTGCCGCACCGGATCGATCATGGCAGACGCTCCCCGACGGTCGGGAATCTCGCTCCGGGCGACGGGACATCCCCGATGACCTGCTTCAGGTGCAATGACGGGTGCCGCGAGTCCTGCCGGAGCAGTTCGTAGCAGTTGTCGGCGAGCCGTTGGACCTCTGCCGGCAGGCCTTGATAGCGTTCCCAGAACCTCGGAGTCGCGCGGTGGTTCACCGGTCAGTGCAATGCCCTTCGCGCAGATCTCGCAACGCTTCCTCGGCCAGTTCATCGAGCCGCCCCGCGGCGACGTCCTGCTCGAACTGACGATCCCAGGCGTCGGCGTCGAACTCGGCAAACCAGGCGCGGAGCGCGGCGAGATCCTCGGCCGGTAGCTTCCGGATCACGTTTTCGATCTCTTGGACGATACTCATGACCATAGCATATCCACCCCGCCAGCCACACGCAACGACCCCCGCCGCCTGACGTCCGCCCGTTTTTTGAGGCTCCTCGCTGATCACCACCGCCCGGGCCCCCTCACCCGGCCTGCGGCCGACCTCTCCCCGGGGGGGCGAGGTGGTAAAGACGAGAGGCCCGCGACCTCCTGACCTTGCGTCGCGAAGGAATTAACCGGTCGCCC
>JBIOJM010000074.1:0-32418 GCA_044450785.1 Isosphaerales bacterium | reverse complement strand
GGGTCGAACGATGCTCGGCATCGTGAGGCCCACCGATCGCCACAGCCCGCGCGGTGGGCCTCGCCGCGACGAGTCGCGGCTCGACCCACCCTACGGCACGGTTCCGCGCCCGCCTCAGCTCGACCGGAGATGCGCGCACGGCGCAGAGATCCGACGGACGTAGAATCTTCTAACCTGTCTTCTTCGCGCGGGCGCTGGGGTGTTTGATGGTGATCGATGCGTGGTGGTGGCTCGAGGCTTTCTTGATCGCCTTGTGGAACTTCGAGGTCGAGCCGCCATTGGGCAGTGCTTTTTTCGAGCCGACGACTTTCGCCACGGTTTGAGCCTTCGTGACTGGCGATGCGACGGCGGTGCCGCTCGATGAGTTGACAGTGGGGATGGAGAACGACACCGCGGCCGGTTGGGACGTAGTCCCACCTGTGACAACCGCCGGCACAACCAAGGATGACGTCTGGTAGGCACCGATGTCGACGGCGTTGCTCGGTCGGGAATCTCCCCGCTGATCGGTGGTCGGTACGGTCACGCCGGGAATCGTCGAGCTGCCCGCGGCGATCGCGGGGCTGCCGGAGAGCAGGGCGATGGTCTGGGTCGTGCCGCCGTTGTTGGCCAGCGGACCGAGCAATGGGTTGGCGGCGCCGACATGGTTGCCGTTGGTCCCATTTGTCAGGCCGCCGGCGCCTCCGGTCCCGATCAGGTTGAAGGCGCTGGCCGGGCTCACCGTGCCGGCGATGTCACTGGACACGGCCCCGGCGGCGTTATCCGCGACGATCGTGTTGTAGAGGCTGGCCGAGCCGCCGGATGCGGCGTCGAGGCCGCCACCGGTCCCGCCGATTGCGAGCAAGTTGCCGGCGATCGTGCTGTTGACTGTCGTGAGCGTTCCGACGTTGAAGATGCCCGCGCCCTGCAAGCCGGCCGAGTTGGCGGCGATCGTGGAGTTGACAGCCGTCGCCGTCCCGGCGTTGTAGATGCCGCCGCCCGTGGTGGCCGAGTTGCCCGAGAGAGTGGAGTCGCTCACGGAGAGCGTGCCACCCGATTCGTTGGCGATGCCGGCGCCATCGATTCCGGAATTGCCGGTCAGGGCCATGTTGGTGAGCGTCAGAGTGCCGAAGTTATTGATGGCCCCGCCGAGGCCGCTGACGCCGCTCGTTCCACTGGCCGCACCACCCGAGATGGTCAGGCCGGTCATCGAGGCCGTCACGCCGCTCGCCACCTGGAACACGCCGGTTGTGCTGTTGCCGTCGATCGTGAGGACGTTCGCGCCCGGGCCGTCGATCGCGATCGGCGTCGTGGTGTTCGACAGGACCAGAGGGCCGCTCCCCAGGCTGACTGTCGTCGACGTGTTGAATACGATTGTGTTCGGGGCGGGAGTCTTGAGGTTGGCGGGGTTGGCGTTCGTGCTCGCGTTCGCCCAGCCGACCGCCGCAGCGAGCGTGCCCACGTCAGCCGAGCCGCCCGGCTCCGAGACCTGGTAGGACGAGCTGGCCTCGAAGGCGCCGATATCGACCGTGGTGCCGGCGTTGAGGCCGGCCGGTCCGCGCAAGGCGCCGCGCTGGTCGATTGTCGGCGCCGTGATGAATCCAAACGGGATGATGAACGTCGTCGCCCCCGCGTCAATGGCGGCACTGCCCTTGAGCAAGGCGATGGTCTGGGTGGGGCCGCCGTTACTGGCGAGCGGCCCGAGATCGGGGTTGGCCACACCGACCACGTTGCCGACAGTGCCGTTGGTGAGGCCGCCGGATCCGGTGCCGATCAAGTTGTTCGCACTGACCGAGGACACATTGCCCGCGATATCGCTCGGCGTCGCGTTGTTGCCGGTCCCGGCCGAGTTCTGTGCGATGATCGTGTTGTAGAAGGTCGCCGTTCCGGAGGAGGCATCGACCCCGCCCCCGGAGCCGCCGGCGGCGACCGCGTTGTAGGCGATGGTGTCGTTGATGGCCGTCAAGATGCCGACGCTATCGATGGCCCCGCCGTTTTGACCGGCCGCGTTGTTGGCGAGCGTACTGTTAACGATCGTCAAGGTGCCCGCGAGATCGTTCGCGATGGCGCCACCGTTGAACGATGCGGTGGTCGCGGTGGTGCCGGCGGTCGTCGACGTCGACGGCACTGATGTGTTGTTGTTGAACGTGCTGCCGGTGATCGTGGCCATGGCGTCGTTGAAGAGGGCGCCGCCCTGGAGGGCCCTGTTGTTCGTGAAGGTGCTATCGGTGACCGTGACCCGGCCGCTCTTGTTGTCGATCGCGCCCCCCTCGAAAGCGATGCCGTTCGTGAACGTGCTGTCGATGACGGTGAGGGTGCCCGAGTTGTCGATCGCGCCTCCCAGACCGTAGGAGGCCCCGTCGTTCGAGAAAGTCGTGTTCGTGACCGTCAGCGTGCCGCCGTTGTTGTAGACGGCGCCGCCGTAGTTCAAGGCCCCATCGCTGTTGAAGGCGTCGTTCGTGAGCGTCAGGGTGCCTCCCTTATTGAGGATACCGCCGCCGCTGGTGGCAGCCCCCCCGTAGATCGTCAATCCGGTGAAGGTGGCCGTCGCATTCTTTTCGACCGAGAATACGCCGACGTTGCCGTCTCCACTGATCGTGAGCAGGTTGGCGCCCGGTCCGTCGATCAACACCGGAGTGGAGGTGCCGGAGAGATCGAGAGTGCCGAGGGTCTGGGAAAGAGCGATCGTCTGCGGTGTGCCGAAAACGGTCGGGTCGAAGAGGATGACGTTCGGTCCCGAGCTGCTGCTGGCGGGGTTGGTGTTGGCCCAACCGACTGCGGATCTCAGCGCGCCGGCGAGGTTCGAGTCGGCCGTCGTGGTAACCAGGTAGGACGAGCTGACTTCGTAAGCCCCGATATCGATGGTCAGGCCGTTGTTCAGCCGGTTCGGGTTGCGCAGCGCACCGCGTTGGTCCGTGATGGGGACGCTGACGAGGGGGATGACCGCGCTCCCGGTGTTGATGGCGGCGCTGCCGGGTGATAGCGAGATCGTCTGGGTCGGACCGCCGTTGTCGGCGAGTGCTGGAGCGAGGCCCGGATTGGCGACGCCGACCAGGTTATTGTTGATGTCGTTGATCAGGCCGCCGGATCCGCCGGTGCCGATCAGGTTGTACCAACCGGAGACCGTACCGGCGATGTCGTCGGCCGTTGCGCCGGAGCCGGTGCCGTCGGTGTTGAGGGCGACGATTGTGTTGTAAAGCGCGACCGTGCCCCCGGAGGCGTTCAGCCCGCCGCCCGTGCCCGCGCCGCCGGTGGTCGCATTGTAGGCGATCGTGCCGCCGACGACCGTGAGCTTGCCCCCGTTGTCGATGCCCGCGCCGAGTCCGGCCGAGTTGACGGCGATGGTCGAGTTGGTGATCGTCGCCTGGCCGGAGTTGTCGAGGCCACCGCCGTTCTGGAGGGCGGAGTTAGCCGACAGAGTGGTGTTGATGAGCGAGAGGGTGCCACCCGATTCGTTGTTGATGGCGCCGCCGAAAGTGGCGTTGTTGCCGGCGAAGGTGTCATCGATCGCGGTCACGGTGCCCAGGTTATCGAGACCACCGCCGTCAATGGCCGAGCCGCCCGAGATCGTGAGACCGGTGAAGCTGGCCGTCACGCCGCTTGCGACCTTCAATACGCCGGCGGCGTTGTTGCCGCTGATCGTAAGGCTGGTCGTGGCTGGACCGACGATCGCCTCGGGCGTTGTCGTGTTCGACAACAGGAGGGTGCCGCCCGAGAGGGTGATCGTCTGCGGCGTGGCGAAGACGCCGTTGAGGTCGAAGACGATCGTGTTAGGGGCAAGCTGGGCGATGTTTGCCGGGTTCGCGTTGGTGCTGACGTTGGCCCAGCCGGTGGCCGTTCTGATCGTGCCGACATCCGCCGACTCGGCCGTCGTGGTGACCAGGTAGGCCGAGCTGGCCTCGTACGCGCCGACGTCGACGGTTGGTCCGGCGTTGAGCCCGGCTGGTCCGCGCAGTGCACCGCGCTGGTCGGTGTTGGGGATGTTCGCGCCGCTGATGGCGGCGCTTCCCGCGTCAATCGCGGGGCTGCCCTGGACCAGTGCGATGGTCTGGGTTGGGCCGCCATTCCACTGGAGCCCGTTGGGATCGAGGCCCGGCGCGGCGACACCAACCAGGTTGGAGTTGGCGTTGTTGACGAGCCCTCCGGAGCCGCCGGTCCCGATCAGGTTGTACGAGCTGTCCGCGGACAGACTTCCTCCGCCGGAGACGGCGATGTCGCTGGATGGGCTGCCGGTGCTCTCGGTGTTCTGGGCGACGAGCGTATTGTACAGGGTTGCGGAGCCGCCTCCGGTCACAGCCAATCCGCCGCCACCGGAACCGGTCGCGTTGTTGCCGGCGACGGTCACATTGACGAGCGTGAGTGCGCCCGCGGCGGCGATGCCGCCGCCGGAGCCGGCCGAGTTGAGCGTGAGGGTGGTGTTGGAGAGCGACAGCTTGCCGGCTGATTCTTGGTCGATTCCGCCGCCGGAGGCAGCCTTGTTGCTCGCGATCGAGGAGTTGGTAAGTGTCAGCGTGCCGCTGTTGTCGATACCGCCGCCCTTGCCGGTCGCAATGTTGCCCGTGAAGAGGCTTTCGGTGACAGTGAGCTTGCCACCCGCTTGATTGGCGATGCCGGCGCCGGAGGTGGCCGCGTTGCCGCTGAAGGTGTCGTCCGTGAGCGTGAGCGAGCCGCTGTTGGCAATGCCGCCGCCGTCCGAGGTCGCCACGTTGTTTGCGAAGTTCGAGAGGGTCACCGTCAGCGTGGCGGCCGACTCGTTGTCGATGCCGCCGCCCGTTGTGGCCGCGTTCCCCGACAGGGCAATCTGAGAGACTGTGAGCTTGCCGGCGTTGTCGATGCCGCCGCCGTTGTTGGGGGCCAATCCTCCCGTGATGGTCAGTCCGGAGATGGAGGCCGTCACGCCGCTTGCGACCGAGAAGACGCCGGAGATGTTGCCTCCGCTGACGGTGAGCAGGCTTTCGCCCGGGCCCACGATCGCTTTGGCCACGCTGTTGCCCGCGGTCTTGGAGAGGGCCAGCGTGCCGGCGGTCAGGGAGATCGTTCCCGTTGTGCTGAACACGACGGTGTTGGGCGCGGGAGTATTCGGGAGGAGATTCTCCGGATTGAAGTTGCTGCTGGTGTTGGCCCAGGTCACGGCTGTCCGCAGCGTACCTGCGACCGTTGAATCGGCGTTGGAGGAGACCATGTACGACGAGGTGGCCTCGTACGCGCCGATATCGACGAAGAGCCCGGCGTTCAAGCCGGCCGGTCCACGGACGGCGCCGCGCTGGTCGACCGAGGGAACCGTGACGCCGAAGATCGAGTTCGCCCCCGCGTCGATGGCGGGACTACCCTTGAGCAAGGCGATGGTCTCGGTCGGGCCGCCGTTATCCGCCAGACCGGAGCCCAGCCCCGGCGTCGACACGCCGATCAAGTTGTTGTTCGTTCCAGTGGTCAATCCACCGCTGCCGCCGGTGCCCACCAGGTTGTTCGAACTCGCCGGAACAACCGTCCCGGCGATGTCGCTGGGCGTCAGGACGGGGCCGCTGCCCATGGTGTTGAGCACGACGATCGTGTTGAACAACACGGGCACGCCTACGAATGGCCCGCTCCCGTTCTCGAGCCCACCGCCAGTCCCTCCGCTCGCGACGTTGTTGTAGGCGATGGTGCTATTCACCAAGACGAGCGAACCGCCCGAGTGCTCGATGCCGCCGCCGTAATTGGCCGAGTTGCTCGCGATCGTATTGTTGGTGATCGTGAGCGAGCCGCTGTTAAAGATGCCGCCACCTTGGTGGGCGGCCGTATTGTTCGCGATCGTGGTGCCGGTGCTGCTGGCGTGACCGGTTGTCCAGATGCCGGCGCCATCGTAAGCCGAGTTGGCCACGAGGCTGCTGTCGGTCACGGTCAGCGTGCCCATGAGTGATCCGTCGGAGATGGCCCCGCCGGAGTCGCTGGCCGAGTTGCCTGAGAGGGTGGAATTGGTGACCGTCGTCGTGCCGGCAGCCTCGGTGTCGATCCCGCCGCCGATTATGGCCGAGTTGTTCGCAAAGGTGCTGCCGGCGACCGAAAGAGTGCCCAGGTTGGAAATGCCGCCGCCGCCCGTGGCGGCGTTGTTGTTCGAGATCGTCGAGCTGGTGACCGACAGCGTGCCGCTGGATTGATTGCCGATGCCGCCGCCGTCGCCGTTCGTGGCTGAGTTGTTGGCGATATTGGCGTTGATGACGGCCAGCGTTCCCTGATTCGCGATGCCGCCGGCCTCGGATCCCGCTGTGTTGCCGCTGATGGAGGCGTTGATGACGGTGAGGGTGGCTCCCCCTTCATTGTCGACGGCGCCTCCGTTTTGGAGGGCCGTGTTGCCGGAGAAGGCGGCCTGGCTGATCGTCAGAATTCCGGCGTTGTCGACCCCGCCGCCGATGGTGGCCATACCGCCCGAGATCGTCAGACCGGTCAGGGTGGCCGTTACACCGCTCTCGACCTGCAATACCTGAACCGCACCGCCGCCGCTGATGGTGAGGTTGTTCACGCCCGTGCCCACGATCGCCTCGCCGGTGCTCGTGTTCGCGAACACGAGCGGGGCTCCGATCAGGGTGATCGTTCGCGGCGCCGAGAAAACTCCCGACGTGTCGAAGTTGATCGTGTTCGGCGCGGGAGTATTGGGGGCGAGATTTTCCGGGTTGAAGTTGGTGCTCTCGCCCGCCCAGGAGACTGCCCCTCGCAAGGTGCCGTAGCCGAGTGAGTCGACCGTCGTCTCGACCAGGTAAGAGGAGCTTGCTTCGAAGGCACCGATATCGACGGTGGGCCCGGCGTTCAGTCCGCCTGGTCCCCTCTCGGCGCCCCGCTCATCGATTGTTGGGACGGTAACGCCGGCTATCGACGCGCGGCCCCCATCGATGGCCGGACTTCCCGCCAGCAAAGAAATGGTCGCGAGCGGGCCGCCGTTGTTGCCCAAGGTGCCGAGATGAAGATCAGAAATGGCGACGCCGACCAGGTTGCCGTTGGTACTGGTCAGGCCGCCCGAGCCCCCGGTGCCGATCAGGTTGTTGGCGCTGTTCGCGGAAACGGTTCCCACCACTTGAGGATAGATGTCGTCGGCCGTGCCGCCTCTGGTATTGGAGGCGATGATCGTGTTGTACAAGGTCACGCTGCCGAGATTGACATCGATACCGCCGCCATGGCCGCCCGCAAGGGCGCTGTTGTCGGCGATCGTGGCATTGACGGCCGTGAGAGTGCCCGCTTTGTTGTAGATGCCGCCGCCCAGTTGGGCCGAGTTGTTCGCAACGGTCGTGTTGGTAAAGCTCAGCTTGCCAGCGTTGTCGATGCCGCCGCCGGCGGCGGTCGCGTGGTTCTGTTGGAAGGTCACATCCAGCACCGTTGCAACGCCGGCGGAGTCGTTGAAGATGCCGCCGCCCAGGAACGCCGTGTTCAGGTCGAACGGGGCGACGGTGATCGTCAGCCCGCCGTCGTTGTAGATGCCGCCTCCCTGGTTGGCCGCCTGGTTGGAGGTAAACGTCGTGCCCTGGTTGATCGTGAGCTGACCCAGTTTGTTGAAGATGCCTCCGCCGGAACCTCTTCCGGCGTTCGCGACGTTACCCGACACCGTACTGGCGTTACCCGACACCGGATCCTCGGTGATCGTCACGACGCCGTTGTTTACGTAGATGCCGCCGCCGGAACCAGCCCGGTTGTTCGAGATGGTGCTGCCGGCGATCGAGACCGCGCCGCTGGCGTTGTAGAGTCCTCCGCCGTAAGCGGATGAGCTGCTCGAGGAGGCCGAATTGCTGGCCATCGTGCTGTCGGCCAGCGACAGCTTGCCATTGTTGAAAATGCCGCCGCCGCGGAACGCCGAGTTGTTGATGATCTGAGCACCCTTGGTGACGGTCAAGGTGCCGAGGTCGTTGGCGATCCCCCCACCGCGGCCGTTAACGGCCGAGTTGCCCGAGATGGTGGCGCCGGAGACCGTGAGCGTACCGGTGCTGTCGATGGCGCCGCCGAAGCCGCTCGCGGCCGTGTTGAACAAGAAGCTGCCGCCGGTGACCGTCAGGGTGCCCTTGATGCCGTCGATCGCGCCGCCGTCCAAGGCCGAGTTGCCGATGAACGTGGTGTTGGTCACGGTCGCCTTGCCTTGATCATTCCAGATGCCGCCGCCGCCGTCCGAGCCTCCGATCGCCGAGTTGGACGAGAAGGTGCTATCGCTGACGGTCAACTTGCCGAGGCTGGCGATGGCGCCGCCGTTCTGGGCGCTGTTGCTGGTGAAATCGGCGCTGTTCTCGACCGTGAGCGTGCCATTGCTGAAGCTGAAGATCGCGCCGCCATACTGGGCGGCGTTGTGATCGAATTCGGCGCCGGAGATGGTCCCGGTGTTGTTGGAGTAGATTCCGCCGCCCCAAACACCGGCCGTGTTGCCCGAGAAGGTCCCGCCGTTGACGGTAAACGTACCCGAGCTGTCGATGGCGCCGCCGTTGTTGGTGGCCGTGTTGTCCTGGAGCGTGCTTTGGTTGATGGTGAGGTTGCCGGTGATTTCGATGCCGCCGCCATCGGTGGAGGCTGAGTTGGACGTGAGCGTACTGTTGTTGAGTATCAGGGAGCCCTTGATATCGATGCCCCCGCCCACGTCGGCCTGATTATTCGAGACCGTGGCATTCGTCAGCGTGAGCGAGCTCGCGTCAAACATGCCGCCGCCGGCACCCGAGCCGCCAGGCCCGCCCGAGCCGGCAGTACCATTGGAACTACTACTGGAGCCGCCAATGCCGCCAGGCCCACCCGAACCACCCGCGCCACCCTTCGCGGAATTGAGGTCGAGCGCAGCGCCGTTCCAGGAGATCGTGCCATTGACGACATACAAGCCGCCGCCGGAGCCATTACCCCCCTTGCCGCCATCGCCGCCGGCTCCGCCCGGTCCGCGAACCGTCGTGGAGGCCGCTGAGCTGAACGCATAAATGCCGTTTGCACCCGCGCCACCGGCTCCGCCGACGCCGCCCACGCCCGTGTTGGCCGCGATCTGAGCCGAGTTGAGGGTGACGCTTCCCGCGGAGAGGTAGATGCCTCCCCCTTCTCCCAGGCCACCGGGGCCGCCGAGCCCGCCTTTGCCGCCGGGAGACAGGTGAACTTTGCCTCCCGCGCTAAAGGAACCGCCGCCGTAGCCGCCCTTGCCGCCGACGCCGCCGTCACCACCGACGGCGCTGTTGCCAGTCATCGAACCGCTGGTAATCGACACATTCCCGCCGTCGACGAAGAGTCCGCCGCCTTGCCCGGTACCTCCCACGCCACCGGTGCCTCCCACGCCACCCGGGATCGGTTGGGGGAAGAAGAAGATGCCGGACGACGTGAGAGTGCCCGCCAGGCCGCCGGTGCCGCCGGAGCCGCCGGAGCCGCCCTTGGCGATGTTGCCGGTAATCGCGTCGTTCTTGAGCGTCAAGCTGCCCGCGGCCAGGTAGATGGCGCCGCCCATCGAGTTGGCGCCAGGGCCGCCGGGACCGCCGGGTCCGGCCGAGACCGATACGCCGACCGCGCCCTTCTGCCCCTGGCCGCCCTTGGCCTCATTGCTCTGGACGGCGACGTTCGACAGCGACACCAAGCCGCCATCAATCAAGAGACCGCCTCCCACCGCCGTGCCGGTCGGTAGGCTGAGCCCGCCGGCGTCGGTCGCGAGTCCCCCCTCGATCGTCAGGTTCTGGAACAGCACCGTCAGGTTGGAACTCGCGCCGCCGGTGCCGACGATATCGAAGACTCTGCCGGACTGATTTGCGGTGATGATCGAGGTTGCCTGACCCTGGCCGGTGATCGAGATCATCTTGTTCGCCAGGCCCGTGGTGTTCTTGATCAGCAACTGTCCCTGGGTGAGATTGTAGTTCTGGGAGTAGACCAGGTTGAAATCGTTGGTGGGGTCACTGTTCGAGTCGGCCAGGCCAATGTCGTTGCGGAAACTGCTGTCGATCGGCAGCGGGTAGTAGACCCCCACTCCGGACGTCGCGGGTGTGGTGACGAAAACGGGGTCGGTCGTCAGCGTGTCGACGACGGTGTTTCCGTTGGTAACGGTCACCTTGAATATGTAGGGAGTTCCGTTCGACAACTGCGAGAGAGACAGTCCATCGAGGACCGCCTCGCCCCGGGTGAATGGAAGAACGACCGGAGTGAACGAAGCACCCATGGGCCCGCTCACGAGCGAAATCGTCGAGGTGTCGTTGAAAGCGACAGCCGGTCTGCCGTCGGCAGTCGCGGCGGTGACGAGCGTGCCGAAGATGCCACCCGCGATGACGCTCGACGGGGGTTGAACGGTGATCGAGAGATTCACGGCCTGCGCGTAGTCGACCAGGTCCGGAATCAGGTTATTGGCGACGGGACTTCCTATGCCGGTCACGAGATCGTAGCCAGGGCCTGCGCTGTAAAAGTTGTTGCCATAGAGAATGTCGTGAAAATCGGTGGAGGGGACGCTATAGAGGGCCGGCAGCGTCTGGGTCGAACCAACGAGCGGCGAGTACGCGTCCAGCACACGTCCCTGATCGGCGATCGCGATGAAGCCCGCCCAGCACGGCGACGAGACGCTGGTGCCGCCAACTTGGATCCAGCCGGTGTTGGCGCCGAAGTCGTACGGGTCGAAGACAGCCACTCCGGTGGCCGGGTCCGCGTCGGAGGACACGTCGGGAACGGTCCGGAAGCCGCCGCTGTTGAAACCGTCGTTTTGTTGGAAGGGCGGCGCGGGGTAGAAGGTGCTGATGCCGCCGCCGCCGCCGCTCCAGCCAGTTTCCCCTTTGGGGCTGAGGGCCGTGCCCGGATAGTTGCCTTGTTTGTCCAGAGGCAGGGTCGTGCCGCCGACGGCCACAACCAACGGCGAGACCGAAGGATAATTAGGCGCATTGCCCGGAGCGGCCCCAGAATCGCCCGTGGAAGCCAGGAACGTCACGTTGTTGCTGGCCATCGCGGGCGCGAGGTACGTGGCATCCAGCGTTGCCTGGAGCGATCCAAAACCCCTGGCCTCGAGTTCGCCGCCAAAGCTCATGGAGACCACCGAAGCCCCGAGCCCCGGCGGCGACGCGCTCACTGCAGCCCCGGCAGTGTAAGCGGCCTGCATCAAGTTGGTGAATGTGGCACTGTTCGCTTCCACCAGGTCGATGTTGGCCTCGGGGGCAATGGCATGAGACCATTCCACGTCGAGTGCGATCTCGGGCCCCCACCCTGCGCTGGCTCCGGGCAGAGGAGCCGTTTGACCAGTCTGGTTGTACTTCGTGAAGCTGGGGGGATCGGGTAGGCCGAACGTCGAATCGAACACCCCGAGTGCGCTGGTCTTGAAGTTTGGTGACGTGCTATCCACGAATCCAGGGTTGTCATACGCATCGACCACGGCGATCGTCTGCCCCTTACCGTCGCCGACGATACTGCCGAACGAGATCAGGTTCACTCCGTAAGCAGTCCGAATCTGCTGCGGTGTGTAACCGACCGCCTTCGAGGACTGAAAGGGATTGACGCTCCCGTCCGGGCCGACGCCAGGTGGATGGAAAATGATGTAGCCCGGCTTGGGCAGTGTCGAACTCGACGGTGGCAAATTCGAGGGAGGGTTCGATCCCGGCGCGATCGCGATGGGTCCTGAGCCTGTCGACGACTGCGCGACTGACCCGACTGTGCTCTGCGAGGTCGCGGTCGGGCTCGAGACAGTGGACGGCCCCGACTGAACCGGGGCGACGGGCCCGATCATCGGCTGCAAAGGGTTGACGCCGACCTGGGACAGCACCAGCCTGGGCTCCAGGTTTTCCAAGAGCGGGGGTAACGACCGCCGCTGGTTCCGGGAGCGAATTGGGCGGAGAGATCGCTTGCGAGAGGACATTGGTCGTTCTTCCTCGGTGCGGGGACTAAGTACGCGGCGAGGGAGCACACGTGGTCAGTGGTCAGTCTGATAACTTGTCAATTGTCAGTTCGACGGATGAGAGCCATCCATAAAACGCCAATGCTGCGCAAATTATGCAACCTGCGCAGTCTGCGCTCAAAATCGTCGAAAATCAAGAAAAGATTCGCGAAGACCTCACGTCACGCGAATTCGATGACCGGTTTCTCCTGCTGCGACGGACGGTTCTCCCATCATCGGAGATTGCGATTTCGATGATCGTCGGATAGCTGATTGCAACCAACATACAATGATCGCTCGCATGGCGCCAAGTAGGCAGTCAGGAATTCTCTCAGAATGCTGTGGAAACGAGCGAAGACCCGTAGTGCGAGAGATCGCGGGAAGCAGCCGCCGGCTGGGGTGATGAAAAGTTGGGCTTGCACAAGCTGCGAATTCATCCCGATTTCGTTGCGCGGTTTTTTTCCCCCCCTTGCGAAGGGGGGGCCAGGGGGGTGATCCCGGCACGATCAGTCACAAGGTCTGCGCATTGAGAAAAAGCGAATGGACGAGGACTCAATCCTCGCCACCGCTGAAGGCTGGGTGTCACGGTCTCCATTGAACGCGGCGTCGTGAGAAAGACCGTCCGTGTCGCTTCCCTGCATCCGCCGCCGCGGCCGCGCAACCCACACCTCAAGTTCCGGTAAGCTAAAAGATAACAACGAGCTCCGCCGAATGTCGACACCCTCGACCGGTTTTTCGCTCGGAATAAAATGGCTTATCGAATTCGAACGAGTCAGCGTAGAGACGATAGGAAGGCATCACGATGGCGGGAGTCGGGAAACCAGTATCTCCGGCCCTGGCGCGCGACTTCGTGGCGCGGGTCGCCGCGGACCAGCAGTCCTGACTCGCGACGACAGTGCACGCAGAAGCCCTGATCGGCGACGTCGACCATGGCATAGAGTTCGGGGTTCTTGACGAAGATCCGCCGGTCTTCCGCGGTGGCACAGAGGAAGAGGTGATCCTGGTAGAGCACGCCCCACCGTGGGTTGCCCGGCTTTGCGATGCCGCGCTCCACCTGGTTGACGGGGCACGAGCCGTCGTTGACGGGGAGGTAGCGCTCGGGCTCTTTTCGGAAGCGATCGCTCATCACGAGAGTGGCGAAACGATAGATCCGTCCCTCGTGGCGGACTGTGAAATTCGTCTGGCCCGGAACCAGCTTACGATCGCAAATCAAGCTGACCACGCAGTAGCCCGAGAGGGCGAGCGGTGTTTCATTCCTCGGCTCGGGATGCCTGATCCCGGCCGCTGCGGGCGAAGCCGTCGGGCCCGTGGCCGAGCTGGTTCTTGGCAGCTTTTCGGGACCTTGCGCCAGGCAGTCGCGCAGGAAGGCGTCGAATTCGGCCGGGCCGAGATATCCCTGATGGATCGCGATGACGTCGCGGTTCGGGGCGACGATGATCGTGGCGGGGATCGCGGCTAGATTGAAGCTGAGGGCCAACTGCTCATGGACGTCGCAACGGAGCTTCAAGGGCACGAACGATTGTCGCGCGTGCTGGATGATCGCCGGCTGCACGAACGAATCGCGCTCCATCCGGGTGCAGTTGGGACACCAAGGGCCGGTGAACTGGATCCACAGGAACCGGTTCCCCGCCCGGGCTTCTTCCAGGGCACTGCCGTAGTCCTCTCGCCACTCGATCGATTCCGGCTCCATGCTCCGGGCCGGGTTGTGACCTGCCCCGGTGCAGACCAAGGCAACGAGGAGCGATACACCGGGAGCAAGCCGGCGAGGGCGCGGTGGGGACGGGATCATCGAGCATCTCCATCTACGACGGTTGATACGAGCTGTCGCGAGTGAAAGTGCGCGCCGGCAGACCGCGCATTCCTTCCATGGAGATGCCACCCGGCGAGTACGAGCGGGCCAAATCATTGGCGGACGAGAGGACATCGAATTTTCTGCACATCAAATCGGCCGGCCGGCTCGGATAACTTGATCGAAGTCTCCCTTTGATTCTCGAGCCGGGTGTCAGAGAAGGACGGCCCTCTACAACCCTCCCGATCACGCCATCCGACACTCCTCGAGACAGATTCCGCGATCAACCACCCTTGCCTCGGGATCCTGAAACTTTGTCGAATTGACTTGCATTCCCGCGCCGAGCGCGGGAGGATCGCCACCCCCGGTGGCCATTCGCGGAGAGCCAGCCGGACCAGGGTCTGCCGAGAACGTATTAGAGGACGAGCCATGAGAATCCCCATCGTCGTCGTTGGTCTCTCGTTACTTTTGGTCGGTCAAGCTGGAGACAACCTGGACGTGATCACGCTCAACGGGCACGATTGCCCCCTGCAGGGGGACGCGAAGAGCCCGGATGTCAAGGACTTGAACAAGCTCAAGGGCCGTTACCACAGCCCGGTGGCTTCCGACATCGACCCCACGGTCATGCTGACCGCGATGGTGGCCCCCGGCGACGACGAGCACCGTTTCGACGTGAAGTCGGCCGCGACGGTCACCGGCTTTGTGCTCGAGGTCCAAGTCGGTGGCACTGAGACCTGCAACTGCCACGCCTCCGATCCTGACCAGCGCGACACACACATCGCACTCACTCTCTCGGACGGCGCTGAAAAGAATCAGTCGGTCGTCGCGGAAGTCAGCCCGCGCACCCGCCTCTTGCGACAGAAGGCGGGCCACAACGACTGGACCACCTCGGCGCTCAAGGGAGATATTCAGGGGAAGTGGGTTCAGATTACCGGCTGGCTGCTGTTCGACTTCGAGCACATCCACCAGGCGGAGAACACGAACCCCGGCGGTGCCAAGAACTGGCGGGCCACTTGCTGGGAGATCCATCCCGTGACCAGCATCAAGGTGCTCGACAGCCCGCCTGACCAGGCGTTTCGGGTCGCCCCCGCCACGGTGAAGGCATTCCAGCGCGCCCAAGCGGAACACGTCAAGCGTGACCCGAAGCGGAAACAGTTCGTGGAGGATCGCAATGAGAAATACCGCAGAAAGTTCGCGGACGACGAGCGAGACGTGGTTGAGAACGTGACCCCCGCGGGCTGATTCTCAATGTCGCCGGGGCCCCTTCTTTGATTTGGGCGGGTCGTACTGCCGGACAGCGCACTGCGGGTGGATCCCTGCCCGTGAGTAGGCGGCCTCGTTGCAGACTGGGCAGCGGGCTCTGGTCGAGACTGGCGGGGGCGGGGTGTGATAGTACCTCGGAGTCATCAAGGAGGCCCTCCTGGGTGAGATCACTCCGGGCTGCTCGCCGAGATGACAGGCGGGAACGGCGGCGGACCCCGGCCGGATCGGAAAGTTCAACTGCGCCGAGAGGCTGACAGGAGAGACACGGAGCCTCTGCGGCTCGGTAGCCGGGTCGGAAACCGTGCCCGTTCAGGACAAACTGGCAGACCGACGGGCCTTCACCGTACGCCTGGGGCTCTCGACAAGATCGCGCTGGCCGAGCGGATTCCATCGGACCCGGAAAAGCGATTGGCCCGATGCGGGATCCGTCTTGTCGAGATCGACGACATCAGTCAGTGAGACGAGGACCGAATCGCCTCCCTTGATATAAGTCGGTGGCTGACCCGCGCGAAAAAATGAAAGGGCGAAGAGGATGCTGTCCCCGACAGAAAGCGATTCACCTGGTGCCAACGCTAGGATCGCCTCCCAGCTTCGACCTCGCTCGACTTCCGAGATCCGCTGTTCGTCAGCAGGGTAAGTGTTCAATCAGAGGCTCCCCCTGGGCATGTTTTTTCATCTGATCCGACAGGAATGATGAGGGGCTTGCGGATGCAAGCCCCTCGAAGACCATTGTTCTGGAGGGTCGATCAATAACGGTTGCCACCACCGCCGTACCCACCACCTCCACGACCACCGCCATACCCACCGCCGCCGCCCGCGCGGGCTTCACGGGGCTTGGCCTCGTTGACCGTCAGGTTCCGGCCGTCATGCTCACGTGCGTTCAAACCCTGGATTGCTGCCTGAGCCTGAGCATCGGTTTCCATCTCCACGAACCCGAATCCCTTCGAGCGGTTCGTGTCACGGTCGACGATGATCTGTGCGCTTTGGACCGCCCCGAACGGCGTGAACAACGCCTCGAGGTCGGACTCGCTCACGTTGTAGGTCAGGTTGCCCACATACAGCTTCTTGGACAAGATCAAACTCCGAATGGAAAGAAAGACGACCCGCATCAAGCTTTCCGGGTCGAGAAGAAAGGGGGCTCAGTGCGAGCCCGCTTGATGGAAAAGGCGAGGGAGGTGAGCAGAGACCGGATCGGAAAGAACCAGCAGTGCTACTCGGTCGTCAGACCAACCGGGTGGATTGTAACAAAAAATGAAAGGAAATGATAGAAAATTCGGGTTGAATTTCAGACTTGGTTTGGCGCAGCGTGGGCCGGGCCTTGTGGTACAGGTCGTCGGCGTAGGGAATGACGGTGTTGAGCCCGTCGTTGCCGCCGGTCATCTCCAGCACCACCAGGATGTTATCCTTGCCCGGGGCGGCGGCCTGCGCGGTCCGGGACACGAACTGCGGGACCGTCGCATTCAGCGCCACGAGCGACGAGCCCTTCTGCGCAACCGACAGCCCGACCAGGTCAGCGAGTTCGGTGGCGTGCTCGCCCAGATGGCGTGCGAGCGCGAACATCGTCTTGGCGGTGCGGATCGCGTCGTCGAACTGCCGGCCCGCCACCTCGGCACGGAACCGTACCTGGAGCGCCGCCGCGAGAAGCTGGAGCGGCCCCAGTTCGGCCGGCAGCTCCTCGATGCCACCGTTCTGGACGCGCTCGAGGGTCTGCCAGTCGAGCGCATCCAGCCGGGCCGCCCAGTCCGCCTGCCGCAGCGCCGACCCGCCATACTGGCGCAGCGTGTCTAACGGCAGCTTGGCGAGCGGCATCGTCTGGTAGCGAACGCGATCCGCGGCGGCCTCTTTCGTGAAGAAGAAGTGCCGCTGCTCCATGAAGCATTTCAGGTAATTCTGGGCTGCATTGCCCGGGTTCAATTCCCGCAATTCCGGCAGGAGCTGATACTTGAGAGCGGGCTTCGGCGCCGCCATCGGCCGGACGTTCAGACGGACCACGGTTTCCCCGGCACGAGAACTCGGGGAGAACGCACCGAGCGCCACGGCGGCGATGAGCACGCGAGTCATTGCGGAACACTCCCGGCGTCAAGAGATCGAGTTACTTCTGCAGGGTCACCTCGTAGTGGATGTTGAAGTGGGCACTCTTCTCCTCGCCCGCCGGCGGGCTGCCGCGGACGTGAGCCGTGTTGCCATTGACTTCGTAGCGGAACGGCTTGCCGGTGAACGGGTCCTCCGGCAGCGGCACCGTCATGTCGGAGAGCTTCGCGGGTAGTGCCCCGTCGAGTTCCTCTTCCCCGGCACAGTGATCGAGGTATGATTGCCGCGCTAGGACCCTGGAGGGGTGATCGTCCTACCGGCCACTGATCATGGAGCGATCTGCCATGGCACGGATCACGCTGGGCGCGGAGCGATTCCGCATCGAGGCGAATGGGGAGGAGTATCGCGCTCTCGAGACGGGTGACATCCTGTATTTCCCGCTCTCTCCGCCACTCTTGCCTGAGGAGGACCGAGCGTTCTTGGTGACCCAAAAGCAGGTCGACGCCTCTTATCACAAGAACATCAGCTACCGGCCGATCGACGATCGCTTGAAGGGGATTGACCAGGACATCGATACGCAACGGGCACGGGTGCACGCGATCATGCGAGGCTACTCGCAACGCGCCATCGCCTTCATGGCGTCGTTTCTCGAGCGGTACGCGGCCGGTTGGAAAATCGACTATGCCAGTTTCCGGCCGATCGAGGAATCCGGCCGCCAGGTTGCGCTGCATTCCCGGAACGACCTCTTGCATTTCGACTCGTTTCCGACCCGGCCCTCGCACGGCGATCGATTGCTGCGGATTTTTACCAATATCCACCCGGAACGGGCGAGAGTGTGGATCACGACCGACCACTTCGAAGCGCTCGCCGGTCAGTTCGCGGATCGGATTGGGTTGGACCGGAAGCCTGGTGCGCGGAAGGCCTGGAAAAGCCTGATCGTCCGGGCCGCGGCTCGCCTCGGTCTGCCAGTCGTCGACCGGCCCTTTTACGACAAGTTCATGCTCAAGATCCACCACGCGATGAAGGAGGACGCCGGGTTTCAACGCACTTGCCGCAAGGATCGCTGGGAGTTTCCCGCCGGCTCGACCTGGATCGTCTTCACCGACAGCGCCAGCCACGCGTGTCTGAGCGGCCAGTATGCGTTGGAACAGACTTTCATTGTCCGCCGGTCGACGCTCGTCTGCCCGGAAAAGGCCCCGATCGCGATCCTCGAGAAGCTGGCGGGGTATCCGCTGGCCCGGACCGCATAAGGGAGGGGATCGTCAGCGGACGTCGGCCCGGCGCAACGAAGGACGAAGGACGAAGGACCAAGGACCAAGGACAAAAGACTTTCAGCGCGGACGGCGGGCCCGGCGCAGCGCCAGCGGCGGCTGCAGGATCTCGCTCAAGAGCGCGACCTCGCGCAGCTTGTTCCTCGACGCGAGCATGTTTCGGACGGAGGCGCTGTCGAACGCGGGGAGCACGTCCCATGACTTCGGCTGTTCGCGCAGCGCCGAGGTGGCGAGGTGGACGAGCGGAGCTCCCAGCGGGGCGAATGGGGCGTCCAGCGGCGTGAGTTCAAGTGGCCGGCCTTGTGTCAGGGCCATCGACTGGCTGATCTGGGAGGTGAGGGCTCGCGGCGATCCGGTCTCGGCCTGCCTGGTCGGGTTGGCGCTCGAGGAAGAGCGGCCGCGCGAGCTCCGCCGACTCTGGCCGCCGCGCGGGTTGCGGGCGGTCGTCGCGGACGGCGACGCGGAAAGCGTTCCTGAAAAGGGCCGCGTTCCTCGGGCGTCCGATTCGAGGATCACGATCCCATCGTCTCTGCCGAGGCCACGGCCAGCAACCGGCCGCGCCGGGCCGGAGCCCGAGAGTCGCTCGGCCGTTCCCGCGAATCGTCCGGGACCGGCCTGGCCGCTCCGACCGATCGGCGACGGCCTCGTCCCGTCCGGGCCCGGTCCGCGAATCGGTCGAGGCGGCAGTGGCTGCGCGTCCCGGGAGAGGAGGGAGGTCAGCGCCCAGATGGCCATGATCGCCAGCAGAACGATGAATTGGAGGGGCATGTCGCAAGCCTCGCCTGGGGCGGGGTCTCCGGGTCAGGGTGCTACGGGCGTGTTCTCGCGGCGAGCGTTGCCGGTACCGGCGATCGAGCTTCGCATTTCCGTGTCCGCCTGGACGTTTCGTAGGTTGTAGTAATCCAGGATCCCGAGGTGCCCCTTGCGGAAGGCCTCGGCAATCGCCATCGGGATCTCGGCCTCGGCCTGAACGACCTTGGCTCGGTTTTCCTGGACGGCCGCCTGCATTTCCTGCTCCCTCGCCACCGCGAAGGCACGCCGTTCCTCGGCCTTGGCGCGGGCGACCCGCGTGTCGGCTTCAGCCTGCAATGCCTGCAAGTTGGCCCCGATGTTGTCTCCGACGTCGATATCGGCGATATCGATCGACAGGATTTCATAAGCCGTGCCGGCATCGAGCCCCTTTTCCAGAACTCGCTTGGAGATGTTGTCCGGCTTCTCGAGGACCTGGAGGTGGGTTTCCGACGAGCCGATCGCATTGACGATGCCCTCGCCCACCCGCGCGATGATCGTCTCGTCGGTGGCTCCGCCCACCAGGCGGTCGAGGTTGGTCCGGACCGTGACCTTCGCCTTGACCTTGAGCTGAATCCCATTCTTGGCGACACCGTCGATCGTGTTCCGGCCCGACGCGGGGTCGGGGCAGGGGATCACCTTGGGATTGACACTCGTCTGCACAGCCTCGAGTACGTTGCGGCCCGCCAGATCGATGGCGGCCGCGCGCTTGTAAGACAACGGGATGTCGGCGCGGTTGGCGGCGATCAGGGCGCGGACCACGTTCGGTACGTTGCCGCCGGCCAAGTAGTGAGCCTCGAGCGTGCGGGTCGTCATGCCGTCCTTCTCGGACAACCCCGCCTGGTACGCCATGATCTTCGATCGAACGATGATGTTGGGGTTCACCTTCCGAAACGACATCCCGACCAGTTCCCAAATCGTGACGTTGGAATACGTCATCTTGGCCTGGATCCAGAGGTTGAAGTACTTCGCCAGAAAGATGCTTGCGATCAGCGCGAAGAACCCGAAAAACCCCAGGATCAACAAGACGATCGTGTTCCAGCCACTGGGAGGCGCTTGAGCGAGCAAGTCCGCGAGCATGGTTTGTCCTCGTTTCGTGGGATCATGGTTTCCCTGTTCAGTGTAATCGACGAAGGACCAAGGACCAAGGACTAAGTTCCCACTCTCTTGACCATGACCCGACTGCCCTGAACATCGACGACTTCGACCAGGTTGTCTGGCTCGACGAAAACACCGGTGGCGGTCACATCGATCAGCATGTTGCCGAACCGGGCCTTGCCGCTGGGACGCAGCGGCGAGGTCGTTCTCCCCGTCTCACCGATGAGAAAAGCGAGGGACTCGTACCCTTCCAGGACCGGCCTGCCGCCGGCGTCCTCGGCTTCGACCGTCGTCCACGGTTCCGGTTTCAGGACGAGCCGGTTGAAGAACGGCAATGATGGGAAATACCGGGCCAGGACCATGGCGCAGCCACTCACCGCCACCAGCATGCCGGTCACCTGGAGCAACGTGTGACCGAGCTCCTGGTACTCGTAGTCCTGGGAGGGCCAGATGAACGTATGGCTGGCGAGGACGATGCTGCAGAGCATGAGCAGGATGCCGCTCATGCCGAAGACGCCGAAACCGGGAAAAACGAAGAGCTCCATCGCCAGGCAGACGAGACCGATCAAGAACAGGATGATCTCGAGCTGGTCGGCGGTCCCGCTCAAGTAGTGGCTCCAGAAGAACAGCAGGAACGCCACGGCCGAGATGATCGCCGGCAGTCCGATGCCCGGCAGCTTGAATTCGAGCACGAGCATGAAGCCCCCGACGAACAGGAGCAGCCAGCTCACGTAAGGGTCGGTCAGGATGGTCACGAGCGAGTCGACCCAGCCGGGGCCGTCAACCCGGATCGCCCGGCCGCCCAGTCCATAGAGGCGTTTGAGCTCGTCGCTGTCGTTGACGACCTGACCCAGTCCATAAGACTCCGCGTCTTCGGCCCGGATGGTCAGGAGCGACCCAGGGTCCTTGCGAACCTGGATCTCCTGGTAACGGCCCTTGTCGGACTCGACCTGGGCGCGCAGCAGCAGTTTACTGGCGCCGGTCTGAGAGTCCCTGGCCTCGACGATCTCGGCGCTCGGATCGACCATGGCGACGGCAACGGCCTCGGGATGTCCTTTCTCCCTCGCCCAGAACGCCGCCTTCTTCGCCAGACTCGTGCGGACCACGTCGTTCAGGTCGTGCACCTGTCCGCGTCGTCCCGAGATCGTTTGCCGGACGTCCCCCATCCGCGCCCCTTTCTTGAGGACGATGTCGCGGCAAGCCAGGGGAATCAAGGCCGCCACGCCCGTGGCGCGGTCGTCGACATAGGCGACGGTCTTCATGTCCTTGATCGCCGAAACCATGTCGGCGAGTCGGTCGCCGACCGACTCCACGCCTCCCGGACTGTTGATCTCCAGGATGAGCAGGTTCACCTTCTCCTGGCGTGCCTGCTCGATGTTTCGCGTGAGCGATGAGACCGTGACCGTGTCGAACATGCCTTCGAGCTTGATCCAGGCTGGTCGGATCGATTGGCCGAGAGTTGGGTCCTCGATCGCCGAGCGACCGCCGATCTGGTAGATGCTGGCGAGCTCCGCGGGGCTCTCGGCGGTTCGCTTGCAGAACCCCTCGTCGCGTGCCCGGCGCGCGGTCAGGACCCCACGCCCGCCGGCATCCCACGCCGGCTGCTCCTCGATCACATGGTGCGACGTGAGGAAATCCTTCATGTTCTCGGCCAGGACGTAATGGACCGCCTTGTCGGCGGTGCGGACTATTCGCAGGTCCGCATCGCGGTCGAGCATCCCGAGCAGGAGATCGGGGTCGCGCGTCTTCCGGACGGCGAGAAACCGGACCGGCTCGCGCAGCGCCGCGTCGAATGCCTGGCCCTCGGGCGTGATCGGGCCCAGTGACGCGGTCGATCGCATCACGATCTCGCTGCAGGCGACGGCAGGCAGCACGGCATAACCCTTGAGCGGCTGAGGTACGTAGGCGACCGTCAGCTTGGCGCCTGCCAGCTCCTTCGAGATCAGGCTCGCCAGGTCGTAGCAGGCGCCGAATTCACTGCTCCCAGGCGCCGTCTCACCCGAGACAAACTCGAAAACCAAGATCGGCCGGGCCCCTAATTCGGCCGACGCATTGCGATCGACGAACTGACGTGTCGCCGCCCGGATCCGCGAGATGGCCTCGTGGGTGATCGGCTCGGTGACCGTGAAGAACTGGCCGGGCGACGTCTCGCGCCCCGCCGCGGGTTGTTGAGCCGTCGCCAGGGACCCTGCCGGGTTGAAGAGAAGGGCCAGGAATGTCCAGAGCCTTGCTTGGAGGCGTACAGCACGTGGGCCGATCATGGAAGCCGGACTCCCTCCGAGAGTCGGACGCGCCTCTGTTTTCGTTGGTCGCCGCACGATGAATCGAGCGTGAAAAGTCGCCCGGTTCCGATGAACTCAAGAGCAGAAGTCAATCCCACCCGTTCGCCGTGCGCGAGAAAGCGCGAACCGAATCAATCAACTCACTCACGTCGTGATTATAAACGGCGGGGGGTGAGAGGGTCAAACACCGCCGCTAGCGCGGTTGATCGCCGTTGGGCGGCAGGGCCGGCCGGGCGGCCTGCCCCTCGGGCTGGCGCCGCCGTGCGCGCGCGTTCGCCGGGGCGGCGGGCCCCCCTTGGCCGGGATTGCGCTCGACCTTCCACGGTTTCCCGGGATTGACGACCTTGAAAAAAAGCTCATCAGGCTCAATATTCGGCTTGATGGCCGAGAGATGGAAATCCTGGCTGCTCTTCTTGTCGGGAGCGAGCAGGACGATTCGCGTTGGCAAGAGGTACTCTCGATTCAAATAGATCCACGCGCACGAGTAACGTTCCTGCTCCTGTTGGAGCAGGGGCTTGATCTTCACCAGGTAATTCTTCTCGTCCTGACCGACCAGGACCATCTCGTACCGCTCCTTGGCCTCCATCGCTTTCATGTTGAACAGAAACGGCAAGGGCCCTTCCGCGAGCGCTCGCTTCTGCGCATCCTTATCGAGCGTGAAGATGACAATCTGTTTGACGTCGTAGTGGTAATCCCAAACCTCCGCGCCGGTGCAGATGATCGTCTGGTAGGGCGTCGATTCGATCTGACCGTCCTTCTTGTTCGGTGCCATACGCTTCTTGTTCTTGTCTTTCGGGTCGACTTCGGCATGCATCTTGACTTTCCGGAAGTCGAGGTAAGCGAGCTGGGGGCTCCTGAAAGCGGCATGACCCAGGTAATGTTCTTCTTCGTCCCACCACGCCGGATTCTTGTCGACCCGGTAGATCGAGACCTCCAGCGTTTTCAGTTTCGCGCTCTGGCGTTCCCAAAGCTTGAGCAGATTGTCCATCGTGATCCCGGCCGGCGGGGGCGCCGCCTGCGCGCGGGCTGGGTTCCCAGCCGGACGTCGAGCCGGAGCCTGGACGTTTCCCCCGTCCTGAGCGACCGCCAGCGCAAGACCGGTCGCGCAAAAGGCGACAACAGACCACAGAATCGCTCGTAGTCGTGGCATGGGCTATCGCCCTCCCTTGGTTTCCGCCCGAGCCCTGCGAACTCCTGCGACATGGGCCGCACGGCCGACTCCCTGACCGTCTAACTCCATCCTCCATCCTGACAAGCGCGGCGCGGACCCTACCATAGTTCGTCTTCCGTCACCAGTGCAGCCCGCGGGGATCAGCGGCCCGAGCCGGCCCCATTTCTACAAAAGCACTCACCCCTGACAACGTGCTCATCTGACCACGGACCACGGACCACGGACCACTGAACACTGAATACTGAACACTGTCCATTTTGAGGCAACGCCGCATCGAGAAAAGGCTTTCCGCTTCACTCCGAGTGGCCCTCCGCTGTCGCCAAATCAGCGAGTCTTCGCGACCTTCCGGCCTAAATCTCAATCCTAACCTGACTTGCGAAAGACAGTAGAGCAGCGGCATTGATTTTGCATGTCGTCAGCATGGAAAAGAGGGTATCGACGTCTTGGACGCCGGTTCCGGACGACGAGAGGAGATGACGATGCGACCCCAACCGATTCACGAGATCGCACCTCCGGTGTGGCCACTTCCGCTGATTACGATCCTACCTCGGGGACCGCGTCGCATGGCTTGACGGCTTCCGGCTTTCGGTTAACATGAGCGTATCGGCTTTGTCCGATTCGAATGGGCGTCGATGTACGTTCGAGCTGCGCTCCGAGGGCCTGGATTGCTGGCATGTCCTCTCTGGAACGACCGAAACTTCGTCCGGTCATGCCTCGTCGAATCGAGCATCAGGGTCAAGACCTTGTGATGCTCCAGGATTTGAGTGGGGTTGTTTCGCAACCCGTTCTGATCCCGTTCGACGGTTTTTTTCACATTGTCCGCCACTTTGATGGGCAATCGACCCTGAGCGAGATTCAAGGACGCGTGCTGCGCGCGACGGGGCTCTTTCTCGCCCTCAATGAGCTCGAGAGCCTGGTGCAGCGCCTCGACGCGGCCATGGTCATCGAGGGGCCGACGTTTGCCGCGTTCCTTCAGTCGTATCGAGAATCCGGTCGGCGCCCCGCCGCTCTGGCCGGACGCTCCTACGCGTCGACCCTCCGCGCGCTTCGCGCGCAGCTCGAACAGTTCTTCGTGGATGCCAACGGTGCTGGGCTGCCCGGTTCCAACGGCAGGGTCCCGTCCCCGACCGTTCGCGGGATCTTGAGCCCGCATATCGACTACCAGCGCGGCGGACCGGTCTATACCTGGTCGTACAAGGAGCTCGTGGAGAATTCGCTTGCCGATACGTTCGTGGTTCTCGGCGTCGCTCATCAGTACTGCCGGCGCCGGTTCGCGCTGACGCGCAAGGATTTCGAGACGCCCCTGGGCGTCGTTCCGACCGATCGGTCCTACGTCGATCGGATCGCCTCGCTGGCGGGCGGCGACCTCTTCGAGGATGAGCTGTCGCACCGGACCGAACATTCCATCGAGTTGCAGGTCGTCTTCCTCCAGTATGTCCTGGCAGGACGGCGCGACTTCACCATCGTGCCGATCCTGGTCGGATCGTTTCATGACTTGATGGAGCGGGGGGTCGATCCGATCGACGACCCGGAAGTGAGCCGTTTCATCCAGGCATTGCGAGTCGCCGAGTCGGCCAGCGGCAAACAGGTAGCCTACATCGGAGGCATCGACTTGTGTCATGTCGGGCCTGAGTTCGGCGACCCGAGCCCGGTGGACCAGGCGCTGCAGGAACAGGTTCGATTGTTTGACGGCACGATGCTCGACCGAGCCGCCGCCGGGGATCCCGGCGGCTGGTTTCGCACGGCCCTGGGAGTCGGAAACTGTTGGCGGGTCTGCGGCCTGGCCGCCACCTATACGATGCTGCATGCGATCGGTCCATCCCGGGGCCGCCTGCTCAGTTACAAACAGGCCATCGACGAACGGCGGACTTGCTGTGTCAGTTTCGCGAGTATGGTGTTCCATGCCGTCGAGCCCCCCTTGACCATGACCGAGACCGATGCAGCAACGGACACCTGACCCGCCCGCGGCACCCGATACCGCCGATCCCCAATCGCCCCGGCAACCATGCCCCGCGCCGGCCCGAATTCGTGAGGAGGCGGCCCGCTACGACGCGAAGGCCGAGGCCGGCCGCTGGGATGGCCCCCGATACCGCATGACCTATCGAATCCTGGGACAGGGCCCGCCCCTCTTCCTGGTCCCCGGAATTGCCTCGACATACCAGGTCTATGCCTTGCTGTTGAACCAGCTCGCCGGCCGGTTCCGAACCATCCTCTACGATTATCCCGGCGAGCATCAGGACGACGGCGCCGACCTGACGCGGATCACTCACGACCACCTGGTCGATGACCTGTTCGGACTGATCGACCATCTCAACATCGGGCGAGCTTACCTGGCCGGCCTGTCGTTCGGCTCAACGGTCGTCTTCAAGACGCTGCGCCGGGAACCCAGGCGGTTCCCCAAGGCCGCGGTGCAAGGGGCGTTCGCGCACCGCGATTTCACCCGGCTTGAACGGTGGGCGCTCCGGCTCGGCCGGCTCTTCCCCGGCACGATCGAGCGGCTGCCGCTGCGCCCTACCATCCTGACCTATAACAACCAGGCCGAGTTCCCCGCGATGCTCCAGGACCGTTGGTCCTTCTACCTGGAGCAGAACGGGCAGACGCCGATCCGCTCGCTGGCTCACCGGGTCACGCTTCTCACCGAGCTCGACTTGAGGCCGGTCTTGCCCGAGGTTTCCACGGAGGTCCTCTTGATACAAGGGAACGAAGATCGGATCGTCGGGCGGCGCAACTTCGATTTCTTGCAAGCCGCGCTTCCGCGAGCCGAGGCCGTGATCATGCCGGCGGTGGGTCACTATCCCCACCTGACCCACGCCGAGGCCCTGGCGCGATTGATCGGCGACTGGCTGCTCCCCTGTGCGCCGGGAGGCTGCACCGACGAACGTGAGCGATCAAATGACGGCGCGAACGACCGATCCCTTTCCCCCCCTTGCGAAGGGGGGGCCAGGGGGGGTGGCGCGGCAGCCTCGCAAGTCGAAGATGATCATGCCTTCTGAGGTATCTGTTCGAACGCCCAGAAAACGAAGTCCGTGGCGGGTTGCTCAAGTGCTGGATTGTGAGTCAACTCGCGAGTACAATGCCGGATCGAATGGCCTCCGCCGGAATGATTTCGGGGCACCGAGGCTGGCGACACAGGTACGTCGACGTTGAGCGATTCCCGATCGAAGCTGGTGATTCTGGGGATCGGCGATGATGGGCTCGCCGGTCTGACCGAGCCGGCGCGTCGCCTCCTGATGTCGGCCGACCTGATCCTGGGCGCGTCCTCGACCTTGTCGCTCCTGGAGTCAGTGCCGGGGAGGAAGGAGCCTCTCGAGCCGGAGATGAGCTTGGCTCTTCGCCAGGTTCGCGAGGCGCTCTCGTGCCGCAATCCGGTGTTGGTGAGCAGCGGCGACCCGCTGTTCTATGGAGTCGCGCGGTATCTCTGCGACCGCCTCGGCAAAGACCTTTTCGAGGTCGTGCCTCACGTCAGCAGCATGCAATTGGCTTTCGCCCGGATCAAGGAGAGCTGGGAGGACGCTTTTTTGACGAACCTCGCGGGCCGGCCGATCGAGGCGGTGATCGACCGGATCAGGACCGCGGAAAAGATCGGTCTGTTTTCCAGCGATGAGTGCCCCCCCGCGCGGTTGGGCAGGGAGCTGCTGGAACGGGGAATCGACTATTTTCGGGCCTACGTTTGTGAAAATCTCGGTTCGCCCGACGAGCGGGTCACGCAGGCGGAGATCTCGGACCTGGTGACCATGCAGTTCGACCCGCTCAACGTGCTCATCCTGATTCGCAAGCCGAATCGGCCGGACCGGGCTGGCCGGGCCGGGCGCCACCGGTTGTTCGGCAATCGGGACGACGCCTTCGCCCAGTCCCTTCCCAAGCGCGGGCTCATCACGCACGCCGAGGTCCGCGCCATCGCACTGGCCCAGCTCGATATCCGTGCGACCAGCATCGTCTGGGACATCGGGGCCGGCTCGGGCTCGGTGGCGATCGAGGCGGCCCAGTTGGCTCATCAAGGGACGGTGTACGCCGTCGAGCCTGAACCAGCGGACATCGCACTCATCCAGGCGAATGCCGAGGTCTTCGGCGTCCCCAACGTGCGGGCCGTGCACGGGCGCGCCCCCGAAGTTCTGGCGAGCCTCCCCGAGCCGGAGGCCATTTTCGTGGGAGGGACCGGGCGGCAGGTCGATTCGGTCCTGAGCACGGCGTTTGCCCGGCTTTGCCAGGGGGGGAGCATGGCCGTCAATATCGCCACCGTCGAGGGACTGGCGGCAGCCTATCATACACTGAAGAATCTGGCGGGAGAGGTGCGGGTCTGGAACGTCTCGATCGCCCGCGGGATCGAACAGATGGACCGCCTCCGATTCGAGGCGGTCGCTCCGACTTTTCTCCTGGCTGTGACCAAGCGAGATGAATCCGATGATTGAGTCGTCTCTTCCATTGGTCCCTCGAATGTGAAGAATGAGGGGGACCTGCTCGAACGGACCGGTGGCTGATTGCATCCCCAGATTGGCGAGGTAAAACATTCGCATGGCTGCGTTGCAGGAGCGGGAGCTCGACTTGATCGCGGTGGGCGCCCACCCCGACGACGTGGAAATCGCCTGCGGAGGGACTCTGGCTCGCCTCGCAAGCATGGGATACGCTGTGGGCATCGTCGATTTGACTGACGGCGAGCCGACCCCTCATTCGCCCGGCCCGGAGGTCCGGCTCGCCGAGGCCCAGCGTGCCGCCGAGATCCTGGGAGTCAAGAGCCGGATCACCCTGAACATGCCCAACCGCCGGCTCTTTGATTCGTTCGAGTCGCGGGTCGCGCTCGCCAAGGTCTTTCGGCGGTTGAAACCCAAGGTCGTCCTCGGGTTCGGCGGCAAGACCGTGCTCGCATCGCCCGATCACTATCAGGCGATGCTCATCACCGACGCGGCTGTCTTCTACAGCCGGCTGACCAAATGGGATGAATTCTTCGACGGTCTGCCGACCCACACGATCATCAATCAGTTGAGCTTCCCCATCGCGTTACACGCGTTGGACTTGCCCGAGGGGGCCGGTTACATTGTTGCCGACATCGGATCGACGCTGGAGGTCAAGCTCGAGGCAATCCGTTCCTACCAGACCCAGTTTCCCGCCAGCAAGGCCGGGATTTTCCGCGCAGTCGAATCCATGAATCGTTATCAAGGTCTGACGGCGGGGTTCGAGGCGGGAGAACTTTTCATGACTTATCGTTCTGTCGGCGTCGACGACCTGATGCGCTGGGCCAGTCCGGCACATGCGCGATCCTGAAGAGGCAGTCACGGTGAGCGCCCATACGGTAATATTAAAGTGGATGAGAAACCTCTCCGGGAAGGGTGAACTTGAGTTGAGCTGGGTTTCGCGGTTAATGAGCTGGTTGAAAGGCCTGTTCGGGCCGAGGCACGTCAACGACGCTGACCCCGCCACCGAGGAGTTCGCCACCATGTCCTCGTTCACTCTCGTGCCGGGCCAGCTCAAATTGAGAGTCGGGGTCGTCTCGGTCAAGGGGAATTACCGAGAGCATAACGAAGACAATTATTACGTCCCCGGCCGGCGGCCGGTACGGCACGACAGCAACACGGAGAGCAATAGCGAAATGCCCGCGATGACGCTCGAGCCCAATAACGTGTTCATCGTCGCTGACGGGATGGGGGGCCAGCAGGCCGGCGAGCAAGCCAGCCTGATGGCCGTCGAGCTGATCCCCCGGGCGATCGCGCGGCGCCTCTCACCGGATGAGACCGAGCCCAATCGCGTGAAGGAAGCGATCAAGAACGCCGTCGCCGAAGTCAATCAGGAGATACTCGGCAGCTCCGGCGCGGTGACTGAATTCTCGAATATGGGGACGACCGTCGTCCTGGCGCAGTTTCTGGCCGATCGTGTGTTCGTGGCGGGCATCGGCGACTCGCGCGCCTACCGGCTGCGCGACGGTCGTCTCGAACAGCTCACCAAGGATCATTCACTGGCCGACGCCCTGTTCGATGCCGGGACGATCACGCCGGAAGAGCTCTCCACCCACAAGTTCAAGAACGTCTTGTATCTCTACCTGGGCAGTAAGGACGCGCGCGGAGGCCCCGAGGAGGTTCGGGTCCTTGACGTCCGCCCCGGCGACCGATTGCTGATGGCGAGCGACGGTTTGACCGGCGTGGTCACCGACAAAGAGCTGGCCAGAGTCCTGGGGACGGTCGACGATCCTCAGCGCGCCGTGGTGACCCTCAAGGACATGGCCCTCGCCAACGACTCCAAGGACAATGTGACTTGCCTGATCATTCATGCCGTCGCACAGCAAGACTCAGCAGCCGGCGCCGCGTGACGGTGCTGCACGAGTGACCGTGACTGAGAAGTGTGTGAACCATGCTCCGGCTGGACGACTTCACGGCCAACGTCGCCACGTCGGGGCTGGTTTCGCCCGAGGTGATGGCCCAGGTTAAAGCCCAGCTCGATCCCGAGCCGGCCGCTGATGCGTCTTTGCGGCTGGCGCGCCGGCTGATCGAGGGGGGCTGGCTCACGACATACCAGGCTCGCAAGCTCTTGTCTGGAGCCACCCGCGGCTTCTTCCTGGGAGGTTATCGACTCCTCCGCCCCCTGGGCGAAGGGGGCATGGGGAAAGTTTACCTTGCCGTCAATAACGACCAGGAGCGCGTCGCGATCAAGGTGCTCCCTCCGAAAAGAGCACTGGAGGAAGAGAACGTTCTCCGCCGGTTTCGCCGCGAGATGGAGCTTTCCCAACGCTGTTCTCACCCGAACCTGGCCCGCACGCTCGCGGTGGGCAACGAGGGTGACACCCACTTCATGGTCATGGAGTACATCCCCGGTAAGAGCCTCTACGAGCTCGTCAAGAGCGAGCGGGCCGGTCCCCTTCGCGTGCCCGACGCGGCGCGGTTGTTCGTCAAGCTCTTGGACGGTCTGGAGGCGGCCCATCGGTCGGGGCTGGTTCATCGGGATATCAAGCCGTCGAATATCATGATCACCCCGGAGAGCGACGTGAAGCTGCTCGATATGGGCCTGGCCCGCGCCTTGGACGACGACAAGGGACTGACCAAGGTCAACACCGTGCTGGGGACCGTCGACTATGCCAGCCCCGAGCAGCTCCGCGACGCGGCCAAGGCCGATGCGAGGAGCGATCTCTACAGCCTGGGCTGCACTCTCTACTTCGCCTTGGCCGGAAGGACTCCGTTCGAAGGCGGAGATGTGATCAACAAGATCTTCAGGCAGCGCATGGAGGATCCCCAGCCGCTCGAAGACCTGGCGCGCGGCGTCCCCTCCGCTTTCGCCGCCGTCGTGCGTAAGCTCATGAGCAAGAAACCCGAAGAACGATACCAAAACTGCGCGGAGCTCCGCGCGGACCTCGTGCGCTGGACCGACCCGGCCCTCGTCCACGCCATTCTGGGAGCCGAGGCGGACGCCGCCCGCAGCTTTCGACCCCCCCCTCCGGAGCTGGGCGAAGACGACCTCCGCCTCCTTGACGTGGATCTCGCGGCCAGTCGCGACAGCATCTCGCTCCGCGACCTTGGAGCGGCCGAACCATCCTTCGCACCACGCCACCAACCACCCATGCCCCCTTTGACAGCCCTCGTTCGGTCGACCTCGAGCCGGGACCCGGCTTCGCCGACCGTTCCGACCCGCGAAGCACGCGACTCCCGCTGGCTTGTCCATTTCGGGATCATTGCGGCCATCGTGGGACTGCTTGCAATCTTGCTCATCTCCATCTTTCTTCGCTCCTGACGCTCTTGGCGCGGGATTTGCGACCTTTAGATGGCGAGTTCATTCGTGAGTTAAGCCAAGAGCACTTCCCAGCGGGGCGAAATTCATGTCGATGTTCACGTCCAGCCCTTCGGTAGCCGCGATCGAAGACGTCACGGGCTCATTCCCTTGCAAGATGCTTCCCCAGGAAGTCGTCGAAATCGGCTTGCTTCTGCCCACCGATTGGGCAGTGGGTTTGGTCAAACTCTCCGAGAAGCGGCAGCAGACCGTTGCAGAGATCCTCCGATCGCTGGTCGAACGTGCCTTGTTTCAGGGCGATGCGTCGCCTTGAAGCGACGCGACCCGGACGCATCATGCGTCCGGGCGGGGCCGCCCGACTTACTTCGAGCGGCGAGTGTAGGTGATTTCCATCGCCTTGACGAATTCGTCCTTGGTGTCGGCCGACTTCATGAACATGGTGAAGACGCGCGTGTCGTCTCCTTTGTGCTCGCTGACCTGCTTCGACTCATAGGGCTTGCCCGCGTGGTCCTTGCCCTTGCTGGTCATGGTCGTGGTCTGGGTCTTCTCGTCGTGGTCCCCCTCCGAGACCATGATTTCCGTGGTCATGGTGTCGACCCAGGTGCCGACGTACTTCTTCTTGTTGGTGTCGTAGCCGGTCTGGCCGCGGCCCTCGAACGTCTGGCCGCCGAATTCCCCCTTGAACTCGGTGACGAGCCACAGGCCGCCGATCATGCTGTTGGTCTCAACCCCCTTGGAGACCATCGGCTCGGAATCGGGGCCGCCGGTCCATGTCTTCACGCTGGCGTCCCAGGTGCCGGCGTCCTTGGCCAGAAGCTTGTGATGGGATGTGGGCTCGACGGTCGGAGGCTGGTTGCCGGCCCTCGACGGAGTTATCCCGGTCCCCGCCACGATCACCAGCACCACCACTGCGAATTTCGCGCGACGCATGCGAGTTGTCTCCTCCCGAAGTGTGAACGGACGAATAGGTGAACTGCGTCGTAGTATTCCGAGTGACTCTCCATTTGTCCACAAAAAAATCCGGATTTCCGCCGGATTGTCCGACGGCATTCGTGCTGAAGGAATTGCGTTGCAGAAGGGGGATGCGCTTAACGTGCACGTCCGGATCTGTGGGAGCTGCGACACGAAACTACGGATGTACCTGTTATGACTGGACTTACAGCCAGGATGTAACCCAGTGTGCGACCACTGGTACCCTACCAAGACGTGCGGCCGGAGCAATCCGACGG